>DASQDO010000553.1:0-3543 GCA_035634135.1 Actinomycetota bacterium | reverse complement strand
TCGGCATCAAGGCCTGGGACCACGACCTCGACGCGAGCACGCCGCAGGAAGAGCTACTCGACCTGCTCGCGCGGCTGAACGAGGACGCGGCCGTCCACGGGATCCTCGTGCAGCTCCCGCTCCCCGAGCACATCGACGAGGAAACCGTGCTGAACGCGGTGCTCCCGTCCAAGGACGCCGACGGCTTCCACCCCTGCAACCTCGGCCGGCTCGTGACGGGCGACCACGTCGTCGCGCCCGCGACGCCGGCGGGCATCCAGGAGATGCTCGTGCGCACCGGGGTCGAGACGACGGGAGCCGAGGTCGTGATCGTCGGCCGTTCGAACATCGTCGGCAAGCCGCTGGCCGCGCTGATGGTCCAGAAGGCCGCAGGCGCGAACGCGACGGTGACGCTGTGCCATACGGGGACGAAGGACCTCGCCGCACACACGAAGCGCGCCGACATCCTCGTCGCGGCGATCGGACGCGCGCAGGCGATAACCGGCCCGATGATCGCTCCGGGCGCGACCGTCATCGACGTCGGCATCAACAGGACCGAGGACGGTCTCGTCGGCGACGTCGACTTCGCGGCGGCGTCCGAGATCGCCGGTGCGATCACACCGGTCCCCGGGGGCGTCGGGCCGATGACGATCGCGATGCTGCTGAGCAACACGGTGAAGCTGGCGGAACGAGCGGGGGCCTAGGCCCTGCACCGCTTGATCCCGATCTTCGACCTCGACGGGACGCTCCTGGACTCCGACGCCGCGCTCACCGCGCCGTTCGTCCGGCTGGGGATCCCTGCCGAGAGCGTGTCGTTCGGGATGCGTCTCGACGAAGCCTGCGCCCGCGTGGGCATCACGGTCGACCAGTACCTCGCCGCCTACGACTCCGGGTTCGCCGAGCCCTTCGCCGGCGTGTCCGAGATGCTCGCCGCCCTCCCGCGCTGGGCGATCTGCTCGAACAAGCTCGGCGACTACGCTCGGCAGGAGCTGGACGCGCTGGGCTGGGAGCCCGAGGTAGCCCTCTTCGCCGAGAGGTTCGAGGGGCCGAAGCGCCTCGGGCCGGTTCTGGACGAGCTGGGGCTGCGCGGCGAGGAAGTGCTCTACGTCGGCGACTCCGAGCACGACCGCACCTGCGCGCGCGAGGCGGGCGTCCGCTTCGCGCTCGCGGGGTGGAACCCGAGGGTCACCGCGGAAGACGGCGACCTCGTGTTGAGCGCGCCGGCCGACGTGCTGAGCGCCTTGCGTTAACCCTTGCCGCTCGAGTCGTCGTCCCCGCCGGAGCCGCTGCCGCTCGAGTCGTCCCCACCCGAGCCCGACCCGCTCGAATCGTCGTCGTCGCCGGAGCCGGATCCGCTCGAGTTGTCGTCGTCTCCACCGGAGCCGCTGCCGCTCGAATCGTCGTCCTCCCCGCCGGAGCCGGGCCCGCTCGAATCGTCGTCGTCTCCACCCGAGCCACTGCCGCTCGAGTCCTCACGCTCCTCGGCCTCTTCCCGGGCGTCCTCGCGCTCGTCGAGCGTGTCGTCGGCAAGGTCTTCGGCCTCGTCGGCCCGGTCTTCGAGCGCCTCTATCTCTCGTTCGAGCTCGTCGGCGCGCTCGCCGTCCAGCTCGCCGACGAGCCGGTCCGCTTCGCGGAGCGTCGCCAGCGCGTCGATGGCAAGTGCCCGAGCCCGGGACGGCGACGAAGTAGCGGCCCCCTCGGCGGCGGTCACGAGGCGCCCCGCCTCGTCGAGCAGCTCGCGCACCTCGCCCGCGGTCGACGGCGCGAGCCCGACGCGGTCGAGCGCCTTCCGGAACGGATAGAGGGCCTGACCCGGCAGGGCCCCGCGCGACACCACGGCCAGCGCGATCAGGACGGCGACCACCGCCGTCGCGGGGATCAGGGCCGCGGACCAAGACGACCGCCGCGCCCGCGCGCCTACTCCGGCGACGAACAGAGCCTTCTCGCTGCGCGCTTCCGGCGTGTCGGTCTCGAGAGCCCGCTCGAGCCGGCGCGCGAGGTCGGCGAGCTCTTCGGCCTGCACGTCCTTCTCGTGCTCGTTCACGCGCCCTTCACCCCCTCCGGGAGCATCGCCCGTACGTTACGGAGGGCCCGGAGCTGCAGCTGCCGCACCGCGTTCGCGTTCCGGTCCATGGCGCGGCCCGTCTCGTTCGTGTCGAGCCCGGCTCCGAAACGAAGCAGCAGGACCTCGCGCTGCTCCGGCGGAAGACGGTCGAGGAGAGCGCGCAGCTCGGTGGCGGACTCGACGTTCACCAGCGCAGTCTCCGGCAACCCTTCCTGTGACGTCTCGGACGGTTCGAACATCTCCTCCGTCAACGTCTCGCGTCCGGTGCGGCGCTGCATGTCGACGATCACGTTCCGGGCGATGCGGAAGAGCCACCCTTCGAAGCCGGCGCCCCTCCACTTGAACCTCCCGAGCTCACGGACCACCTTGGCGAACGTCTCGGATGCGGCGTCCTCTGCGGAAGGGCCCGGGCCGAGCCTCGCCGCGGCGTACTTGTAGACGCGCGGGTAGTACTCGTCGAAGAGGAGCGCGGCGGCATCCTCGTCGCCGCGCGACGCCTTCTTGACCAGGGCCCTGAGCTGAGCTTCTTCCACATCCACCTTCTAAACGCACGTCCTCGTCGCCGCGTTACGGCATAACGCAGCGTGGGCGTCGCCCGTTAGACGGTCGAACAGGACGACGGAAGGAGTATTCCGATGGAGCGACCGAAGAGGGCGACGGGCCTGCT
The DNA here is from genome assembly GCA_035634135.1 of Actinomycetota bacterium. Lineage (GTDB taxonomy): Bacteria > Actinomycetota > CADDZG01 > CADDZG01 > WHSQ01 > JALZEG01. Next base: position 832 of record DASQDO010000553.1, on the reverse strand, counting down.
GCTGGTGGCCGTGCTCGGCATCGGCGGGGCCGCGGTGGCGGCCGCAGCCGGGGGTGCGCAAGGCCCGAGGGACGTGACGCTGCAGAGGGATTCGTCGGACGACGACGAGGACGTTGGGACTCAGGCGACGACCCCGCCGACCGCGCCGCCGACGTCCGACCCGGGCCGCGTTCGCGGAGACGACCGGGGCGACCGCCGGGACGACGGCCCTACCGACGACCCGGGCGAGGCCGACTTTGCGACGACCCCCCCGACCGCGACGCCCGACGACGACGACTTTGCGACGGCCCCCCCGACCGCGACGCCCGACGATGACGACGACGACCGAGACGACAACAGCGGACCGGGCAACGGTGACGACGACCGGGACGACAACAGCGGGCCGAGCGAGAACAGCGGGCCGGGCAACGCCGGCGACGACGACCGGGACGACGACCGGGACGACGACGACCGGGACGACGACGGCCGGGACGACGACGGCCGGGGCAACGGCAAGGGCAGGGGACACGGCCAGCGGCCGGACCCGACCCCGGAGCCCGCACCGTCCGAGCCGGCGCCCTCCGAGCCGGCACCCTCGCAGCCGTCACCCGACAAGCCGACCCCTTCGGACCCGGCCCCGTCGAACCCGGCCCCCGACAAGCCGGCACCAGCAGGCCCGTCGCCGTCGAAGCCGGCACCCGGCAGGCCCACCCCTTCCGACCCGGCCGAGCCTGGGTCGAGCCGGCCGACACCGTCATCGGGTCCCACCGGGCCGGGCCGGTCCGACTCGCAGCCCTCCGCCGGCCCGGGCACGTCGAGCGGTCCTGGTTCGTCGGGGCCCTCCAGCGGGGCA
>DASQDO010000552.1:0-3085 GCA_035634135.1 Actinomycetota bacterium | reverse complement strand
CTTCGAGGCCTTCGACGGACGCGTTGAACGAGTCGACGACGAGGTCGAGCTCGTCGGGCACCGTGGAGGCGGCGGGCTCGTCCAGCTGGATCCAGCGCGCGCCGAGACCGATCAGCGACTCGAGACAGGGCCGGATGACGTTGCGGGCGATATCGAGGATCATCTCGCGCCGCGCGTCGGCGGTCTTGCGCCGGCGCTCCTCCAGCGGGAGCGAGAGGTCGAGCCCGCGGGCGTAGTGCTCGTCGAACGACCACGCGCCGACTGTGTACGCGCCGGTGACCGGCACCTTCAGCTCGGAGTCCGTCGACGACTTCAGGAACGAGAACTCGTCGTCGTGGTACGCCTCGCGCATGCCGGGCCGGTCCACCACCGCGGACTTCGTGTAGTACTTGTTGTCGAAGCTCCGAACGCTCCCACGCTGTTCGAAGCCCGTAGCGTGCGCGACCGTGTGCGCGTACATCTCGCTGCGCTGCTGCTCGCCGTCGTAGATCACGTCGAGGCCGACGGACTCGAAGAAGCGGAGCGCGTAGACGCTCGACCACTGCTTGAGCCGGAGCTTCTCGTCGCCCCCCCACTCGCCCCGTTCGAGCAGCTCGATCAGCTCCTCGTAGCCGGGGACGCCGAGCCGTTCGCCCCAGGTGCGCGCGTCTTCGACGTCGGCTGCGTCCACGCGGCCCGCGCTGAAAGGCTTGACCCTCCACGGCGGCTTGCCGAGCGAGCCGACCTCGTGCATTAGCAGCGGTCTGTTCACGCCACCTCCTCCTTCAACGCCGAGGCGACCTCGCCGAGGACCCCGACCTTGCGACGGGCGATCTCCTCCGACACCAGTTGCAGGTCGCCGCTCGACGACAAAAAGCACGTGCTCGGGTCGAGCCGGTCGAGGAGCTTCCGCAGCGCGGGGACGAGGGCGTCGGCGGTCTCGACGACCGAGCTCCGGCCGTCGAAGCAGCCGAGCAGCACGCCGATCCCGGAACGAAGCTGGATCGAAGCGGTGTCGGAGGCCACCAGGTCGATCCCGACGGCGTCTACCGGAAGACCTTGCAGCCGTTCGATGTGGGGGGCGGCGTCCCCGAAGTACGTGTGGAACACGACGGTCGCGTCGAAGCCGCTGCGCAGCTCGTCGATGCTCTTCGCGAGGGGCCCCCACGCGCCGTCCTCGATCCCGTAGAACGTGAGCCACGGGTCTTCGAGGTGGACGATCGCCGCGCCGGAACGGACCGCCTCGGCAGCCACCGGCGCGAGGACGTCGCGGGCGACGTCGAGCATCAGGGCGTCACGGTCGCCGTCGAAGTGGGCCGCCCGCGAGAACGCGTCCGGAGACGGGAGGCTGACGACGCGCGGGACGCCGCCGACGTCCTCGAACGAGACCGCGCCGCCGTCGAGCGACAGCCCCCCGGTGACGACCGGAGCGCGGAAGAACGAGTTCGTGTCGAACCAGCGCGTGAGGGGGCCGGGCGCGAGCCCGCCGGCCGCGTCCACGAACGGACGGAACAGGTCCTGCCACCGCAGCATGCCGTCCGACAGGTAGTCGAGCCCGGCGTCGCGCTGGGCCTCGACGAACCGTTCGCGGTCTCGCCCGACCTCCGCGTCGACGCCCGCCTGGTCGGTCCGGCCGCGGTCGAGGTCCCGGGTCGCCGCCACCAATCGCTCCGAACGCGGATATATCCCGTGCTGGTACGCCTCTAGCCGCAACGCGCCCTCCCTAGGTTGCGAGAGCCTAGACCAGCGCGGCCGCCGGGCCGGTGCTTTCTTGCCGACGTGGCGGGTAGATGGCGGGGTCGCCGGGCGCCTGCCGTTATCGAGGGACCCTGCGGGGCGGGCCCGGACGCGCCGCAGCGACGTCCCTTCGCGCGTGCCGGTGTATCAGCAGCCGGGATCGTGCCGGGGAGCCGCGCGGATCTGCGTCTCCATCGACTCGGCGAGCCGGTGGATCTCGTGTCCGAGGAACGACCCGGACAGACCGAACCGCCCGATCCGGCCGTGCGGGCGGACTGGCCAGAAGATCGTGCTGTGGTCGCCCGAGTGGTGCCACAGGAGAGCGGGCTCGCCCAGGACCTCGGTGGGAACCGCGCTGCTGCGGTCGCCGCACCCGTCCGGGACCGCGTACCCGTACGAGATCCAGAGGTAGTCGCGCCGCGAGATCAGGTGGAGGCTGCCCACGGTCTCGTCCCCGCGGCGCGACCAGCTGAGGTGCTTCGGGTCGGCGAGCCAGCCCCGGTAGCTCCGGAGGAAGACGCCGTGGCGCGGCAGGACGACCGGAACGTCGACGTGACGGGCGAGCCGGTCGACGGCCTCGCGGACGGGGACGTAGCGCGGCCTGCGCCAATCGCGCGGCTCTCCGGAGGGCTCGGGGTTGGCCGGTACGGGTGTCGCGGCCGCGACGGCCGGGGGCCGCGCGCGTTCCGCGCCGCCGGCGGAGCACCCGGCGAGCACGGACGTCACGAAGAAGACGGCGAACCGTCGCACGTTCTTGAGACTGCGCGGGCAGAGCGAACGTTCGCCCGCGGTGGGAGACTCGACGCGGCCGACGACTAGTGGGGGGGACACGATGAAGCGACGATTGGTTGCCGTCTTGTTGCTGTCGACGCTGGCGGGCCTGGGGGTCGCGCCCGCGGTAGCGCAGGATCCCGAGCCGTCCGTCGCCGTCGATCGGATCGCCTTCGGCGAGCTGCCTTCGATCGCGGTCCCGCTCGATGGCTTCATGTGGGTCCTCGACCGCCGGGGCGCCGCGATCGGGAAGATCGACCCTGACACGAACGAGCTCGTCGACGTGATCGACCTCCCCGAGCTCGTCGAGGGGACCCGCTCCGCCTGGGACCTCGAGGCCGCACGCGGCTCTCTGTGGCTGACGATCCCGAGCAAGAAGCGCATCGCGGAGATCGACCCCGACACGCACGAGGTCCGCTCGCTCCTCCGCACGCGCGGGTTCGTCAGCAACGTCGACTCGGCCCGCGGGTCGTTGTGGTTCGTGCGAGGCACCGAGCGGCGCACGGTCCTCGTGCGCGTGGACCCGGCATCGCGCAAGACGGTCGCGACGTTCCGGCTCGGCGGACACAACACGGGCGTCGGCGGGCTCACCGCGTTC
>DASQDO010000551.1:0-10070 GCA_035634135.1 Actinomycetota bacterium | reverse complement strand
AGGACCTTCGTCGGGTCGGCGTCGACGGACTTCGGCGGGTCGAAGTCGAGCTCGCCCAGCTCCCAGCCGCCGAGGCGATCGCCGACGTCGAGCTCGATCATCCATTCGAGATGCAGCGGGATCCACGGCGGCCCGTCCCACTCGTTGAAGCCGATCCCGGACGACATCGTCCCGTGCCGTGAGGATCCCTTCGCCAGCGCGTCGGTTTGACGTTCCGGGTCGCGCCCGTAGCGGCCGATGACCACCTCTGCGCGTATGCGCGCGGCGATCTCCCCTGCCCGGTTCGGGTCGCGCCTGGTGGCGGCGGCGATCGTCTCCTCGACGTTGGAGGGGTCTTCGAGGGCGGCCTCGTGGACGAGATGGCGAGCCTCGGGCGGCAGCGCGGCATGCACGAACGGGGACGCGAGCAGCTCCGCACCGGTCAGGTCGTCCCACTCGTCCTGCGTGTCACCGGCAAGACGGCAGGCGACGGTCTCGTCGGCGGTCCAGCGGCCGTCGTAGCCGTGCCGCAGGTGGCGTTCGGACCCCTGGATCGCGACGACCGGGTCCTGCGGCTGGAAGTACCGCGGGCCCGCGCGCGTCACCTTCTCGATGCGGTCGATCTCGCGGACCGCAGCCTGCAACCTCTTGCCTACGTCCACGCCTCCGACCTCGTGGATGCGGTCCTTGTCGGCATCGGGGAGGAAGTCGAACCTCGCCTTCCAGGCGACGTCTTTCCTGGTGATCGCAGCCTCGTCGAGCATCCCGCCCAAGACGTCCTCCCGCGCCGGCCGGATCTTCGGCGGCCGGACGTCCTTCAGCCGGTCCGTGCGGCGGATCCAGTCGTGCAGAGGCGGCCCGGGCCTGCTCTCGAACGCCCGGCCGTGCATCTGTTCCTCGACCAGCGCCGGCCCGTCGGGCTCCCCCAACCGATCGGCTATCCCGTACGCGAACGCGGCCAAAGCGCGTTCCTCCACGGCTCCCCCCTGCGGATGACGGTCGCCGATCAGCCGCGCCAGCGCTTCGGTCGCGGTGGCCCCGAGCGCCGCGCTCAGGTCGTGGGGGGTGGGTCGATGGTCGGCCCCGACCCCGTCGCGACGGACGCCGAACACGGCGCCGTGGAACACGCACCGGCGCGGCCACACCGAGTCCAGCGCGTCGACGGTGAGGTCGTCGAAGGCCGCGCCGACCGCAAGCTCGCGGCGGTTTGCAACCTTGCGAAACGCGCGCCCCTCGGCCCCCGCGGTCGCGAAGGCATTGCTGCGGATCAGGCCCTCGAGCCTGGCTCGCTCGTGCGCCTCTGGGGAGACGGTCCAGCCCAGCGACTGCATCACGTGGTCGAAGCTGCCCATGCTCCGCACGTCGTCCAACGGGTCGAGCGAGTCGTCCCCGTACCACCCGACGACGGCGTAGGTGAACAGGTCGCCGTCGACGTCGGTCAGCGGATCGTGGAACGCGAACCGGTTCACGACGTTGTCGAACGTCGCGGCCCATGCCGGGTCGCCGCCGGACGCGGCGGACAGGCTCTCCGGCGGGATCCACCCCGCGGGCGGGTCGCCGTCGGGGTCGCCCGGCTCGCCCTCCCACTGCGACAGCGGGGTCGCCCGGCCGTAGTCGGATTCGATCACCCAGCCGGCCCACGGGCGTTCCGTTCCGGGGCCGAGTCGCACCACCAGCCATCGATCGGGCAGGGACGGCTGGGACAGCACTCCGCTTTCGGAGGTCGTCCCGCGCGTCAGCGCATCGGGCATCGCCCAGTGGAGGTGGATCCCCGCCGAGCGCCCAACGCCCTCGGTGAACGGCGCGGCCGTGGCCTCGGCGAGATCGCCCAGCTCCTGCGCGTCGACGAGGCGGACCGACGTGTCGGCGTGGTCGACGGCCCCGTCTTCCGGGACGCTCAGGGCCTGGACGTCTACCGGGACCAGCAGCGCGGGCCCATCCCCGTCGAAGGGTCTGACGTCCCGGTCGAACACCAGCGCAGCGGGGTCGACGGCGATGTCCAAGTTGCGTCGCCACACGACCTTCGGGTCGAACGCGGGGTCCCGTGGATCGATACGCATTACGTCTCCTCACTCACTCCAGGTGGCCGAAGGCCGTGAACATCTCGACGATCTCGACCGGCGTCGTGACGGCCAGGACGGCTCCCACACGGCCACCGTCGGGATCGTGGCCGTCGCCGTGGAATCGTTGCTGGTACGGGAACTGCAGCAGCTGGGTGGTCAGCTCGGCCGTGCTGACCATGTGGGGCCAGGCCTCCTCGTCGTCGTCGCTCGTGAACTGCAGGCCGGCGCCCGGGTTGGCGTCGACCGCACCGGCGAAGTGCGCGGCCAGCGCTGCCATGTCGACGACACCGGTGGTCTTCTCGCGGAACGGCACCGCCACCTGGGTCCGCTTGCTGCCTGACGGGTCGGGGCTTCCGGCCGGCGGATTGGGGACCCGGGCACCTGCTTTCAGCAGCACGGTCAGCCCGTTCTCCGGGTCCCGCAGCGCGACCTGGCGCCCACCGTCGGGGTGCTCGTCGGGATGCTCCTCGCCGGCCGGGACCGTGTTCGGCGTGAGGTCCACTCCGAACTGGATGCCGCGCCGCGGCTCCTCGATCTGGACCTCGTTCGGGCAGCCGTCGATCAGCACGAGCAGCACGGCGGGTGCAAGGCGTTCGACACGCAACAGCGTCATCGTGTTCCCGCGGTCGTCCAGCGCGCGCACGTGCAGCTCGGGCCACCCCGAAACCGCCTTGGATCGGAGGACGAATCCCGTGACGGTGCCGGCCGGACCGGACAGGGTGTCGTAGGGCAGGTGGCCGGCGTGGTGGTCGTCGGTGCGTGTCGGCCCTCCGCCGGGGGGACGCTCGGCCTGCGCGAGGCGAGGATCGTGCGGCGTGATGTTGCGTTCGCGCTGGTCGAGGCGCTGCCTCAGAGCGGCATCCTCGGTCGCGGCGAGGGTGCGGGCGAGGCTGTGCGCGCCGGCGGCGCTCAGGGCGCCTTCGACGGCCGCGTCGGTCCAGTCGCGGTCCATCCAGAAGAAGCGGATGCTCTCGGGTGGGAGCAGGTCGTCGTCCACGACCAGGTAGGCGAAGGGCACGCCGTGCAGCAGCCGCAGCCGCGCGAGCCAGTCGAGGACCTCGGCCGGCGCTGCGGCCACGTCGTCGTCCGCGTCCTCCGGGGCCCACGCCTTGCGCAGCCCGGGGACGACTCCTTGCGACTTGAACCAGTGGGTCGTCACGACTCGCCCCCCAGGCTCTCGATGCCCCGAAGGTCGACCTGATGGTGCCGTTCCAGCTCGTCCGCCATCTCGCCGCCTCCGCGCTCGGCCAGCGTGTCGAAGTCCATCGGGTCGACGTCGGCGCGGACCAGCTCCTCACCGGAGCCGAAGCCCGACGCCACGCCGATGCCCAGCGCGTCCTCGATCTGGGCACGCTCGATGCCGATGGTCCGCAACACGGCGACGTCCTCTCGCGGGTCGTAGAGGCCCCGCCACGGCACCGGGTCGACGAGCGGGCCCAACGGGCCGAACGGGTCGTTGGGCTCCTCGAACGCGATCAGCCGGTCCACGAGGTCGACGTCGATGCCGAGCCCCTCGAGCTTGTCGAGCGGCAGCGACGGCAGCAACCCCGTCTCGAACAGCTCGGAGCTGAGCCGTCGCCACCGCCGGGTCGCGCCTCTGCGACGCCACGCGACGAGCGCGGCCACGAACCTCGGGTCCGCGAGCGCCATCAGCCGGCCGAGCTCGAACGCGCTCGCGTACGACAGGTCTTCGATCCCGTCGGCGCCGATCCGCAGGGCCTGCTCGGCCGCGTGCAGAGGCACGTCGTCGCGGTCCTCGAGCTCGTGCGGGACGAGGGGGCCGCGGTACCACCCGGCCGAGACTTCGCCCTTCCGGGTCCGGCGGTCGATCAGCACGTGGCCGGTCGGCACGACCGTAGGGGCGTCCTCCGCGTCGGCGTCGACGGTCCCGAGCAGGCCCACGTCGAGTCCGCGCATCACCGTCTCGAAGTCGCCGTTGCCGATGGTCTGGAAGGTCCAATGGGCGAGCACCGGGAACCGGTGGACGCGGTCGTCGCCGGGTTCGGTGTCGGCCGCTGCCAGGACCTCGATGTGGCCGAGCTCTACGATCATCCCGCGGTCCTTCGCGTGCGCGAACAGCTCGTGTGAGACGAGGTGCTCGCCGGCCCCCCCGACGGCGTCGACCGGGTCGTCCCACCCCTGGAGCCGCTCGCGCTGGTGCTCCGTCACGCGCTTGACGTCGCTCCTGCCCGCGTCCCTTGCGGCTGACTTGACTGCATCGCTCGCGAACAGGTTCGCGACGGGATGTTCCTTAATCATCAAGAGGTCCCGGCCCCCTCCGCCCCCCGGGTCTCCCGGCGTGGTCGCGGCCGGGCCGACCTCGTCGGTGGTTTCGCGCGGGCCCTGCAACGCGCCCAGCTGCCCCTCGACGGACACTAGGTAAGCCGTGTAGCTCTGACGGCCGCGCAGCACCCGGTTCGACGTCACGATTGCCACGAACCCGTCGTCGTCCCCGGCAGCCGTCTCGGTGTCGAGGAGGTTGACCTCGCGGACGTGCGCGAGGTACGGCAGGTCCGTGCGGCTCGGGAAGCACTTGCGGACGATGCGGCCCGTGACGCGCAGCACGTCGCACGACCCGGCCTCGGCCGCCTCGGCCTGAGAGAGGCCGACCGCCGTGCGTAGTTCCGCCAGATCGCTAGACGACAGCGGGGTGTTCGGCTCGAGCTCTCCCTCGCCCTTTGCCAGGACGACCAGCATCAGCCACGGGGTCTTGCGCCCGTCGGCCCCCGCACCGGGGTCGCGTTCCCACGGGAGCGTGCGGCGTTTCAGCGCGACCTGCGCGAACCGGTTCGAGAACGGGCCCTGCGCGAAGGCAGGGGGGAACGTGCTCAACAGCTCCGAGCCGGACATCCGGAAGCGTGGGGCGACGAGCTCTATGGTCTGGCCGGCGCTTGGCAACGACTGCGTTTGTGAGTCGTACGTGATCCGCTGCGACGTCTCCAACCTGTACGTGCCGGCCGGCAACGCCGGTCGGATCGCGGTGTAGAGCCGGATGTGGCCGGGAGGCGGCGGGCCGCTCATCGGGCCATCTCGTATTCGGGCTCGCGCCAGCGGACGCGCGCGCTCCCCGCGGGCGTCGTCACCAGGCCCGCGAGACGCGTCAGCCCCCCGCTCCGGATCCAATCGGCAGCCGTGCGCGGATCGTCCTCGGTGCCGAGGACCCCGGCGAGCTCCCAGCGCGCGTCGGTCCGAACGGCCGCGACCAACGTCCCGGCGTCCTCGTCGGGCGTCACGCCGAAGAGCCCGTAGAGCCGGTCGCCGACGCGCAGGACGACGGGGTCGGACTCGTCGCGGGTTGCTCTCTCTAGCGTCATGGCGAATGCCTCCGGGTCGACGTCGTCGGTGGTGGGGGACAGCCCGAGGACGACGGTCCTCGTCGTCGCCGGCAGCGTCGTCTCGACGGTGCCGCGCGTGGGGACCACGTCCATCGCGGGCACGAGGCCCGTGGCCGTCTCGCGCCGGCTTCGCCGGCTCGCGGCGGCCTCGCTCCGGACGGTTCCTCGTCGACAGAGGAGCGTGGTCGGCGAGATGCGCGCCAGCCGGGTCCCCGTGTGCCAGCCGGCCACGCCCCCCGGCTCGCCCGTGACGGCGAGCGAGATGCGGTCGGCGCCGGCGGGGACGGCGACGTCCCCCGACGTCAGCAGCTCGTCGGCCAGGGGGCGACCTCCGCGATCGATGGCGACCACCCGGACGGGCACCTCGCTCTCGACGTGCAAGCTCGGTCGTTCGGTGCCCTGGTCGCGGCGGCTGTCCGGGATCCGCCATACGTGCACGTCGCCGGCCCGCAGGGCAACCCCGTCCCCGTCGAGGCCCTCGTCGATCTCCTGTAGGGCCGCGGCCGCATGCGACGACAACTTGACGTCCGCGGTACGCCACTCGTGCACGTCGCCGGCCATCGCCGTGGCGGCCCGGCCCCCGACGGCGCGGGCGGCCGGCGTGCCGGGCCGGGTGAGGTGGAGGTGCGCGCCGACGGAGGTGATCGCCTCGGCGGTGACCGCCTCGAGCGAGGGTGCCGCCATCCGCGGCAGGCCGGCTCCGACCTCGAGAGCGCGTGTGGCGACGGCGATCTGCGCGGTGCTGGTGGGCTCGTGGAGGACGGCGTCGAGTCGCGGACGCAGTTTGGCGGCGGGAAGCTCGGCGACCGCCGGTGGATCCGCCACCCCCACCTCGACACGCGTCGGTTCCGGGGGTGTCGTCCCGCGCCCCAGGGACCGGACGCGCGGCGGCGCGGCGCGGCCGGCGAGGGAGACGGGTCGAGCGGCTCGCTGCCCGTCGTGGGTGACGAGCGCGCTCGCTCGCGCCGACAGGCCCTCGAGCGCGGGCGCGGCGCCGGAAAGAGCCACCTTCGTCGTTTCGGCCGCCACTCGCCACCGGTCGCGCTCCCGTACCGCGGCCAGGGTCCCCCGGGTCTGGAGCAGGTCGACCGCCGCCGACACGGACCGGCTGCCCGCCCACTCGACCAGTGCGGCCGCGCCGGTCACCCAGGGGGCCAGCCCGGTTCGCCACCGGACTTGCTGGCGAAGGGGCAGCGGATGGACCTTCACGCCGACGTCCACCTGGTCGACCGGGATCTCGCCGGTGCGATCGAGGATCTTCGAGCGGACGACGAGCGTGGCGCCCGTCACGGCAGTGACGAGCTCGGCGGCGGGCGGCGCATCGCTGGACTTCGCGTGCGTGCGCCAGATCGCCTCGGGCTGCTGGCCGAGGCGAGGTGTCAGCGTGACGCCTTCGTTGCCGGTGACGTCGGCGTCACCGTCGGCGACGGGGAACAGCTTGACCTCGAGGTCGGTGACGACGTTCGCGCGGCGCATGGGACCGAGGTCGATCTGATCGACGCCGGGGACCGGGTCGGAACCGAAGCGATTGGACGCGGTCTTGGTCGTGACGGTGACGTCGAACTCGGGCAGGAGCAGCCAGGGCCCGTCGGCCGCCCCGGCCGCCTCAGACGCAGGGGCACCGGCCTCCACGTACCGGCCGTTTCCGAGGGCGGCCTCCAACCCGTTCGACGTGTCCCCGTCGGTCAGGTACTTGCGCCGGAACTCGTCCCACGGGAGGCCTTCGTCGGCGTTGCTGTCGCCCGAGGCGCCGAACGCCACGGTGATCGTGGTGACGTCGAGGTCCAGCACGGCCGTCCCACGCAGCTCGGGGCCGAGCACGTGGACGTTTGCACCGATCGAGAACGAGAACCCGGCCGTCGCGCAGCCGAGCAGCGGCACGCAGACCCTGATCCGGACTCCCGCCGAGATGCGGACGTAGACCTGGAGGTCGTAGGCGAAGGGGTCCCACATGATCAGGACGTTCCAGCCCATCTCGAACGACGCCCAGGACCAGGACGTCCGGTAGCTCGCCTCGAAGGTGCCCCCGGCCATGACCGCGGACGACGTCAGCGCGAAGTACTGGCCCCCCTTGATCGAGATGACGGAGGAGACCTGCCAGTGGTAGCCGAGCCGGTCGAGGTCGGGGAAGTCGTCGGGCTTGGCGAAGCGCGGGTGGTAACCGCCGAGCGACAGCACGAACTGGCCGGTCCGGAACCAGACGACGAACGCGAAGCCGCCGGTGAGCCGGCACGAGCTCGACAGAAGCCACGAGTTCTCGGTGAGCTCCGCCTGGATCGCGAGGACGCCCTCGCGCGTGGAGAAGCGTGCGCGGAGCGCCAGCTCGACCGACGCCATCGGCAGCTCGGGCCGAGGCAGGGTCGTTCTCGAGATCCCCGTCAGCGCGACCTCGAGGCCGTCACCGACCTCGACCGACAGCACCGCGATCGACTCGACGAGGACGAAGCTGGTGAACCGCACGCCCGCCGCGAACCAGAACGTGCCGCGGTGCGGTGGGAAGGTCTGCCCGAGCGCGTCGAGGGCGCCCATCGGGTCCTGCGCCAGGTCGCTGCCGGGCGACATTGCGGCGACGAGAGGGAACTGGGGCAGCGCGTCGAGGGTCTCCGGCAGGACGAGCCTGCGGTTGACGCCGAACCCGGCGCCTATGGCCGTCACGAAGAACGGTGGGGGACCGCCCAGGGGCGCGGTAAGGACGCCGAACACGAACAGGGCCGTGTAGGTGCCCCCGTCGTGGGGGTGTTCGCCCAACCCGCCGATGGCCGTAAGGCCGAACTCGCCGAACTGGAGCTGCAGCATCCCCAGGTAGTCCGGGCCATGCCTACGGAGGCCGCCGGCGAGCTTCAGCCCGTTGCTGTCGTAGCCGATCGCGAGGCCGGCCAGCCCTATGGCGACGTCGCGCGTGTCGAGCGTGACGATGATCGCGAGATCGTCGACGCCGATGGACAGGCCCGCCAGCTCGATCCCGCCGTCGAAGAGGACCGCGATCTCGTTCGGGGCGTCGACCGGTTCGATGTCCAGGCCGACCTGGCCGACGTACAGCGGTCCGAACGAACGCTGGACCGGCAGCCACCACGGTGGGTCGCCCAACCCGAGATGTAGCTGCACACCATCGGTTCCGACCTCTAGCTCCGCGTCGACGCTCGGCGCGAGTGGCTCGTCGTCGCCGGCCTGGGAGGTCTCGGTGGCCTGCGAGAGGATCTTCTGCGCGACGGGGTTACCGCCGTCATCCGACCCCGTCAGCGGGACCGCGAGGCGCCGGACGGCGATCCGGACGCCCCCGCCGTCCGTCTCCCAGCCGTCCACCTCGTCGCCGGCGAACGTGCACCCGCCTTCGTAGGTCCCGAACAGGCCGGCTTCCCCGATTCCGATCGGGTCCGACAACAGCGGTCCGCCGGCGGCTCCCGTGAGTCGCAGCCCGATCTCGCGCGCGGCGATCCTCGGTGCGACGCGGATCGCCGCGGCGTCGCCGGTTGGGTGGGACGCGAGGAACAGGCTGAGGCCGCGCGGCTCGCTGCCGCCGAACGTGCCGCGAGAGGTGTCCAGCTCGAGGCGGACGTCGCTGCCGTCGGCCAGGGTCATGGCTTCGTCGAGAGCAAGCGTCAGCCCGAACCACCGACGCCCGCCGTCCTCCTCGACGACGGGTGTGATCTCCAGCGGGCCGAGGGCGTCGCCCAGAATCTGATTCTCGGTGGCTTCCAGGAGCTTGGCGCCCAGCACGACGAGCCGGCGCCCGAACGTCTCCATATTGGCGAGCAGGTCGCCGACGATCGCGTAGTCGTCGCCGGTTCGGACCAGGATGCCCGCGTCGTGCAACGCCTGGCCGATCAGCGCCGTCTCGCCCAGCAGGGCCTCGTTGAGGAGGTCCTTGACGGCCTGCGCGGCCAGCACCAGGTCGGCCACCAGGGGCAGGACGAGGCCGCCGGCCCACAGCGCGATGCAGGCGTTCTGGTCCGGCGCCGGCGTGTAGTCGCCGATCAGGCACACGACGTCGACGGTGCCGCTCCCGAACACGACCCGCGCCGCGACCGCCTCGTTCCCGGCCTGCCGGGGAACGCCGTTCCACGCGCCGGCCAACAGCACGTTGGGACCGGCGCTGCTTGCCTGGATCCGCACGAACGGGAGCAGGACGATCGGATCGGTGTCGAGCAGGTTCGGATCGGTGACCTCCAGCAGGAGCTGCGACGTGAAGGTGCCGGCAGAGTCGACGCACGCCTCTCCGCCGAAGCTCAGCTCCGGCCGCAACGCGATCGGATCGACGCTCACGCACAGCCGCGGTGTCGGTCCGGTCGTCACGTCGACGTCGAGGCCGGTGACCGGCGCAAAGGACAACGTGGACCCGGAGACGGTGGCCGGGACCCCCGCCGCGGTGAGGAGCGTCTGGAGGGCCGTCGCCACCTGTGCTCCGTTCAGGGCCGCTGCCGGATCCACGGCCAGCGCGACGAGCTTCGCGCCGTCGAACGCGCCGTTCGTCCGCAGGCCGAACGCGTCGCCGAGCGTGCCGACGGCGGGCACCTCGGCGGCCACGGCGTCGAGGAGCATCGGCAGCACTTGCTGCACGCCGCCGGCCCCCAGCGACGCGAGGTCCCCCCAAGTCGCCGGTGGCAGGATCGGCAGGACGAGCGCGCTGCCGCCTTCCGGCGTGATCGAAGCGGACAGTGTCGGTCCCGAGGCGTCGAACCCGACGTGGACGCTT
>DASQDO010000550.1:0-3507 GCA_035634135.1 Actinomycetota bacterium | reverse complement strand
GAGTACCGCTGATGGAACAGCGCGAACCACGCGCTGCAGCCGGGGGCCGCGAGGTCGGGGTAGAAGCGCGCCAGCTGGTCGGCGGCGCACAGCGCTTTGTACGTGACGGTCCGGTACGAGCACGACGCGACGAACAGCGGCACCCCGCTCGCCTCGGCTCGCCGGCGCGCCCGGTAGGCGCGGAGCTCGCCGTCGTCGTGGGGGGCGAGGATCGCCTGCCGGATCGCCGGGGCGGTCGCCCGCGCGCCCTCGCCGAGCGCGGCCGGCTCGACCGGTACCTCGCGCCACGACTCGACCGTCAGGCCCTCGGCCGCGCAGGCGGCCTCGACGGCGTCCCGGCCCGCGGCCACCTCGGCGGGGTCGAAGAAGACCATCGCTACGCCGCGGCCCGCGGGGGCGACGTTCGGGGGGATCGGGAGGAGCAGGCCGGCACCGTCGCCGGTGAGCTCGTCGGCGGCCACGGCCCCCCGGTGCTTGACGCGGCAGAGCGCGTCGAGGGCAGATTGGACGATCGCCCTGGAGGCGCGCCCGGACGAGTCGGCGACGAAGCCGATACCGCACGCGTCGCGCTCGCCGGAGACCGGGTCGTACAGCGGCATGGCTCACCTCCGGGCAACAAAAAAGGCGCCCCGGGAAAGGAGCGCCGTTGCTCAGTGGTCTGTGTCGATCCGCAACGTACCGGCCCCCTGGGGCAGTGTCAACGACCTCCGTGGCGAGGGGACCAAGCGGCGGTGTACTTTCTTAGGTATGCCTAACCTCGCGCCTACGGCCCCCCCAACAACGTCGTTCCAGACGTCCGCGGGCGTGGCCGTGTCCGGCGTGACGAAGGCGTTCGGGACGACCCCCGTGCTGAACGGCGTCGACCTCGACGTGCCGGCCGGGACCGTCGTAGCGCTCCTCGGCCCCAGCGGTTGCGGCAAGACCACGCTCCTGCGCGCCATAGCCGGGCTCGAGACGCCCGACGGCGGGACCGTTTCGATCGGCGGCAGGCTGCTCGCCGGCCCCGGCGTGCACGTCCCGCCCGAGAAGCGCCGCGTCGGCATGGTCTTCCAGGACTGGGCGCTGTTCCCGCACCTCAGCGTCGCGGGCAACGTGGGCTTCGGGCTTCCCAAGGCGGAGCGGAGCTCGAGGCGCGTGGACGAGACGCTCGAGATGGTCGGGCTCGCCGGGCTCGCCGCCCGCATGCCGTCGACGCTCTCCGGGGGCCAGCAGCAGCGCGTCGCGCTCGCACGGGCCCTCGCGAACCGCCCCTCGGTCATCCTGCTCGACGAGCCCTTCTCGAACCTCGACGCGTCGCTGCGTCACCAGATCCGGCTCGAGGTCCAGCGGCTGTTGAGCGACCTCCGCGTGACGTCGCTGTTCGTCACGCACCAGCAGGAGGAGGCGTTCGTCGTCGGGCAGGAGGTCGCGGTGATGCTCGACGGCGTCGTGGTGCAGCAGGGCGCGCCGGCGACGCTCTACGAAGCTCCCGCGACGATCGAGGTCGCGCGCTTCGTCGGCGACGCGAACTTCCTGAGAGGGACCGCTGCCGCCGACAAGGCCGAGACTTGCATCGGCCCCGTCCCGCTCGACCGCGACCATTCCGGCGAGGTCGACGTGATGGTCCGGCCCGAGCAGGTGGGCATCTACGCGGGCGACGAGGGGACCGTCGAGCACGTCGAGTTCTACGGCCACGACTCGATCTACCTCGTCGCGCTGGACGGCGGCACGACCGTTCGCTCCCGGGTGCTGACGACGCCGGAGTTCCGCCCCGGCGACCGCGTCGCGCTCGGCTTCACCGGCCGTCCTGCGATCGCCTTCGCCGCGGTCTGAGCGCGCGGATCGCCGGGGAGACAGACCTCCTCGTACTGGGGGCGGGGCCCGCGGGAGTGGGGGCCGCGTACCGCGCGGCGCGCTCCGGACGCAAGGTCGTCGTCGTCGAGCGCGCGCCGGGGCCCGGAGGAGCGGCGCGCAGCATCCGCGTCGCGGGCCAGAGCGTCGACCTCGGCAGCCACCGCCTGCATCCCTCGATCCGCCCGGAGATCCTGGGCGAGCTGCGCGGGTTGCTGGGTGACGAGCTCCAGCTGAGGCCGCGCCACGGGCGCATACGGCTGGGGGGTCGATGGGTGCGCTTCCCACTCTCGCCGCCCGACGCGGTCAAGAACCTGCCCCCGTCGTTCCTGGCCCGGGCGGCGCGCGACGCGGCCGTTCGTCCGTTCCGGCGCGAGCGGGAGGACACGTTCGCCGGGGTGCTGCGCGCCGGCCTCGGCCCCGCGATCTGCGACGCGTTCTACTTCCCGTACGCCCGCAAGATCTGGGGCGTCGAACCCGAACGCCTGTCGGCGGAGCAGGCGCGCCGGCGCGTCGGGGCACGTTCGCCCGCGCGTATCGTCGCCAAGGTCGCTCGGCGCAAGGGGACGTCCTTCTGGTACCCGGCGGGCGGTTACGGGCGCATCTCCGAGGCGCTCGCAGAGGGGGCCGCGGGGGCGGGGGCCGAGCTGCGCTACGGGCGGACGGTCGAGCGTCTCGCGCTGAGTGACGACCGTGTCGTCGCGACTCTCGACGACGGCGCCGAGGTCGAAGCCGCGCGTGTCTGGTCGACGATCCCGGTGACGGCGCTGGCGAGCATGTGCGAACCGCGGCCCCCGGAGGGAGTCGTCGCGGCGGCGGGGTCGTTGCGCTTCCGGGCGATGGTCCTCGTCTACCTCGTCGTCGCCGCGGACCGGTACTCGGAGTACGACGCGCACTACCTGCCCGAGGAGTGGACCCCGGTCACGCGCATCTCGGAGCCGAAGAACTACCGCGACGGCGACGACCGGCCGGGCCGGACCGTCCTGTGCGCCGAGATCCCGTGCGACCCGGGATCGGCGACGTGGGACGCGGGCGACGACGACCTCGGCGCGCTCGTGACGGAGGCGCTGCGGGGCTCGGACCTGCCGGCCCCCGCCGTCGAAGCGGTCGTGACGCACCGCTTGTCGCACGCGTACCCGGTGTACTAACGGGGGTTCGAAGAGCCGCTCGGCGAGCTGCACGCGTGGCTCGACGCGCAGCCGCGCCTACTGACGTTCGGCCGTCAGGGCCTGTTCGTGCACGACAACGCGCACCACGCGCTGGCGATGGCGTGGGACGCCGCGGACTGCCTGGAACCCGGCGGCGGGTTCAACGAAGCGCGCTGGCGTCGCGCGCGGGAGTCCTTTCGAGAGCACGTGGTGGAGGACTGATCTCATTGAGCTCTCGGTGGACGGCGGGTACTACGGCGCGGAGGTAGCGCCCGAGCTTCACGAACGTCTTGCCCGTCGTGCGGAAGCCGTAGCCGATCGGGACCTCGGCGTAGCGGAAGCCCTTGCCCAGCAGGTCGAGGGTCAGCACCTGGGCGTAGTTGAAGTCGTGGATCACCTCGGCATCGGCCGCTGCGGCGGGGGAGAGCGCCCGGTACCCGCTCTGGCCATCGCTGACCGGGAGGCGACTGAGCAGGCGGACAGCCACGGTCAGCACGCGATTTCCGAACCAGCGGTGCGGGCGCATGGT
>DASQDO010000549.1:0-1655 GCA_035634135.1 Actinomycetota bacterium | reverse complement strand
GCTCGACGAGACGAGCCCGCTGGCGGAGATCCTCGGCTCGGGCGCGGCCCCCGTGAACTCGCATCACCACCAGGGCCTCGACCGAGTCGGCGAAGGCCTCGAGGAGATCGCGTGGGCCGAGGACGGCGTGCTCGAGGGCGTGTACGCCCCCGACATGAGCTGGGTCGTCGGGGTCCAGTGGCACCCCGAGGCGATGGCGCCCGTGGACCCGAACCAGCTCGCGATCTTCGAGAACTTCGTCTCCGCAGCCGAGCAGCACACGCAGCCGAGGCGTTCGGCGGCCGAGCTCTCCGCCTAACTCCTCTCTAGTCGAGCGGGGTCCCCATGAGCGACGCCACGTCGCCCGCGCCCCCCGAATAGGAGAACCGCTCCGCGACCACCGGCGCGGTCGAGTCGACCACCACCGTGTACGCCTCGCCGGCCGTGATCTCGCTCAACGGGATCCGTAGGCGTGTCCCCGCCGCCAGGGGCAGGTCCTGGAGCCTCTCCGGCTCGACGGCCCTCCCGTCCGGCCGCAGCAGCGTGAGCGAGACGCGCGCCCGGTCGGCGCTCGCGCTCAGCAGCACCACCGAATCCGTGTCGGGGCGTGAGGTGGCCGGGCCCAGCAGCCAGCGCAGCGACGGCGACGGCGACCCGATCTCGGACGCCGTCCCGTCGACCTCCTGCGTCGTGTAGAAGACCGTCCGCTCGACCACGATCGGGACCCCGTTGGCCGAGTTGACGATAGCGCCCGCGCCGCCCCGCTCGCCCGCGAGCGCGGCCTCGTCGAGGACGATCTCCATGGACGACCGCGGCGGCACCTGGACCTCGGTGCTCCCGGCGGCGGGGACCGCCCGGGCGTCGTTCACGAGCGTCACGTTCACGATCGCCTCGTCGGTCCCGGGGTTCAGGACCGACAGCCGCTCGCGGAACCCCGTGCCGACGGCCCCCTCGGGGAAGTACCAGGTCTCGGCGGTGCGCGTGGCGCCGAGCGTGAACTGGACGCCGGAAGGGAGCTGGTCGGGCCGCGCGATCGTCAGCCGCCAGGCGACTACCCGTCCTCTCGTCGCGCTGACGACCGCGCCGAGGACCTTCTGCTCGAGGACGAAGTCGTTCAGCGCGAGCGTCACGGAGCTCTCCGACGGCACCGCCCTGTCGGCGAGACCGGCCTTGCTCTTCTCGCCGCCGGGCGTGAGCAGCGACACGTTGACGACGGCCTCGTCGGGGAACGGGTTGTAGATCACGAGGCGCTCGTCGTGCGTGACCGTGCTGTTGCCCTCGGGGAAGAACCAGCGCGTCGACGCCTCGGACGCGCAGCCGGCGGCGCCGACGCCGGAGATGGGGTCGTCGATGCTCGTGACGACGCTCGCGTCGACCGGGGCCCCGTAACCGACCACGTCCAGAGCCCGCGCCGTCGGGGGCTTGCTCTCGAGGACCGTGCCCGGTGTCAGCTCGACGCGCTCGTCGGAAGCGGGCTCGAAGCCGACCGTGACGGGCTCGTCGCCGCGCGCCGCGGTCGTCACGGTCATTCGGCTCGCGGGCTTGCCGAGCGCAGGCGGGCAGAACACCGCCCGGGCCTCGTAGGGCGCGCTCGCCGCGCGCACCGCCGGGTCGGCCGACACCTTCGGCCCCCACGTGTCGAGGGCCACGCCACCGAACAGGACGGCGGCTATGGC
>DASQDO010000548.1:0-9607 GCA_035634135.1 Actinomycetota bacterium | reverse complement strand
TGGGTGCGGTCCCCGTCGGGCGAGGCGGTCAGCGTGATTCCGCCGGGGAGGGTCAACACCCCGCCCGCCGGCACCTGGCCGAGGAGGGCGGCGACGGCGTCCACCGCGGCTACGACGCTAGCCGGGGTGAGCGCAGTGCCGCCGGCCCCCAGCGCCACGTCGGAGGTGAGCCACGCCACCGGGTCGCGTATCAGGCCGAGCAGCGACCGGACGGGTTCGGGCGCGGCGGGCGGGTTGAGCAGCCCGACGGCGCCCAAGACGGCTCCGACGAGCGCGGGCTGCTGCGCGTGTGCCCACGTCAACGCCTGCCGGGCGACCTCGGCCGCGATCACCTGACCCGCCAAGCGGGCGAGGGCGACCAAGTCCGGGTCGGGGAACAGCGCCACCCGGTCCGCCCCGCCGCCGTCGCCGTCGAGCTCGAACGCGACGGTCACGAGGTCCGCCGTCGCCGTGTCGATCCCGACGACGAAGCGCGGGTTGCCGAGGCCTCCGACGTCGACGGGACTGGTCACGGTGACCGACCCGTGGGCGCGCCTGGTCGCGTCGATGGTGACGTCGGCGTCGATCGTCACCTGCTTGGCGACCTCGACGGGGCCCGACGTGCGGAGCCTGAGCGACGGCGAACCGAGTGGTCCGACCATGCCGAACGGTAGCCCGCCCGTGCCCAGCATCGTCGTGTCCCCCGTCGCGGTGCCGCCCGTGCACGCGGCCAGCGCCGACAGGAAGTCGTCGGCCCGATCGGCGTCGGCCAGCAGGTCGGCGACGACCTGGTCCGGCTCGCGCAGCAGCCGCTCGAGCCCCTCGGTCGTGAAGTCGAACGCGTTGCCGTCGATCGTCCCGACCTGCAGGGCGACGAGCAGGCCGGCGAGGTCGCGGACCGGACCGGTGCCTCCGACGTTCCCGAGTGCGGTCGCCACCATGCCGAGCACTATCCGGACCTCCGGCAAGGTGCCGGTGCCGCCACTGGTTCCGTCCGCCAGCGCGGCCAGCAGGGTGTCGTCGACGACCCAGCGCTCGTGGAAGCGTCCGAGCACGGTGACGTCGTGGAGGACGATCCGTGCCGACAGACGCGGGGCCGGGTCGGACACGGCGGGGGACGGGTCGCCGAGATCGAGGGCGAGGTCGATCTCCGCGCGACCCACACGCGGGTCCTGCCGGCGGCCCATCGAGACGTCCGCCGGACGGACCAGCCAGCCGCCGTTGCGCGAGATGTCTGCGTGGATGCCGAGGCGCGGCACGGCCCGGTGATCGCCGGGCGTGATCTCGACCAGGTGGACGTC
This sequence comes from Actinomycetota bacterium, assembly GCA_035634135.1. Taxonomy (GTDB): domain Bacteria; phylum Actinomycetota; class CADDZG01; order CADDZG01; family WHSQ01; genus JALZEG01. The sequence goes on along the minus strand of DASQDO010000548.1, from coordinate 8,327 downwards.
GACGCGAGCGCGGGTGTCGACGCGGACCTCGCCGGCGAGGCTGCTGCCGTCACGTCGCAGACCCCGCAACCCGATACCCAAGTGAGTGGGCGCCGTACGGCCGGCCGGTAACGTCGCGAGGCCCTCGATCGCACGGCCGACCAACGTGGTCAGCGCGCCGTCGACTTCCGCGGGCACGATCGTCGCGACCACGGCGTGCCCGGTGACGCCTGCCGCCAGCGCGGGCCACGACGCCGGCGTCACGTAATCCGCGAAGGGGAACGGGACGTGGCGTCGCAGGACGTCGGTGCCGTCGACCTCCGCGACGATGCCCTCGAGCGCCGCGAGCGGCCCGTCCAACAGGTCCGCGAGGGGGCCGAGGTCGGCTCCCGCGCCACGCGCTCGCGCCCGGAGGCGGTGGAGCGCGCGCAGCGCCCGCCGGCCCTCGTCCTGCGCGACCCACCCGATGGCGGACGTCGAGTGTGGCGTGCCCACCGTGACGATGTCGGAGACGAGGCCGGCATCGGCCGCGACCAGCCGCGCCGGGTGACCCGAGGTGGCATGTGCGACGAGCACGACCGGCGCGCCGGCCGCGTCGCGCACGGCCGCGACGGCGGCGTGCAGTCGTGCGCGCAGTCCCTCGAGGCCGTCGGCGATCGTCGCAGTGACGGCGTCGGCGCGTGGGGGAAGCAGGACGAACCAGCTCCCGCCCGCGGTGACGTGGTCGAGGTCGAACGTCGCGGGCTCGCGCCCAGCCTCACGCAGGTCGATCACGCGTGCAGGATCTTGGCCCCGCCAGGCCGCTGCCCACGGGAGCGGCGCGGAGACGAAGACGCGGGGGCTCCCGCCCGGCAGCCCCGGCACCTGCGCGTCGAGGTCGAGCACGGCGGGCTCGCCGAGGTGCAACGCCGACGCGAGGTCTATGCGGTTCCAACCCGTAACCTCCTGTGCCGCAGCCGCTACCAACCCGTCCGTGCCGGCCAACTGGTCGCGCAGGAACCGCAGTGCCGCGGCGAGGTCCTCGTCGACCACGTCGGCCAGGGTGGGGGACAACGTGACGGCCCTGCCGAGGAGCGTCGCCAGCCGCTCGGGGTCGAGCGGGGTGGTGGCGTTATCGAGGGCGTCGCTCAGGGCGGGAGGAAACAGCTCGCGAGGAAGCCGCAGGTCCGGGGGCCCGTCCGGGTCGAGCCACAGCACGGGGTTGGGCAGCCCTGCGGCGCCGGTCGAGATCTCCCAGGGGTCGTCGTAGGTCCCGTTGCCGGTCACGTGGCCTCTCCCGAGATGGAGCAGGCCGTCCCAGGCACGCGGGAGCGCGAGGTCGCCGATCGGGAGCATCTGCGGCGCGTCGGGCACGCCCGGCAGCAGCCCGACGAGAGCGCTCAGCCGCCACCACGACCGGCCCCCGCCCGAGAACCACGCGCCGAGCAGGTCGCCGAACAGCTGCCAGCCGGCGGTACCCAGCGCGTCGAGGTCGATGTCGCCGTCGATGTCGGGCAGTTCGACGAAGCTGCCTCCGGTGGACACGCGCGGGTCGCTCACGCGCACGATCGGTTCGAGGTCGTCGCCGGGTCGCCAGCGCACGCCTACCTCGACGCGGTCGGCGAGCACCTCGACCGCGCCGGCGTCGAGGTGGAGGTCGTCGCCCAGCCGGAGGACCACCTCGTGCAGGGGCATCATCGTGACCGAGGCCTCACCGACGCAGTCCGCCGCGCGCGGCAGGGTCGCGGCGAGGACCTCGCTGCGGACGATCAACCCGAGCTCTTTGCCGTCGCCGATGTCGGTGGCGCCCCGGACTGCTACGCCGAGGACTAGTTGCGGATGGTCGCCGTCGGGAGGGCGGCCGAGCGCGAAGAGATCGACCCGCTTGGTCCCGTCCACGGCGAACGGCGCGCGCCACGGCTCCGCGGCAGTGCCGGCGCCGGTCAGGGCCGGCGGCGGGTCGTCGCCCGGCTGCACGAGGACGACGAGCTGCTGCAGCAGGCGTCCCCAGCCCCCGTCCTCTGCGAGGACCCGGCTGTGGTAGCAGCAGATCTCCCGCAACGGGTCCGCCAGCAGGCTCGCCGGGTTGACCAGTGCCGGGGCCCAGGCCGGGCCGGGTGGAGCGACGAGCCCGAGGAGCGAGGCGAGGGCGCGCACGCGTGGGCTGCCGTTCAAGAGGCCGGCCAAGTCACCGACCAGATCGTTCAGCGCCGTCTCCGCTACGTCCTCGGCGGCGCCGATCACGGCGTCGGCGTCGGTCAGGTCCAGCGTCGGGAAGCCGACGAGGTCGACGATCGCGTCGTTGGCCGTCAACACCGGCACGATCGAGCCGTCCGGCCTGAGCTCGATGCCCGCGTCGAGCGACCCGACCTCGATCCTCCGGTTGTTCGCGGCCGGGCCGTGGACCAGGGGGCCGGCGGTGCCCTCGAGTCGCAGGACGGCGCGGGCGCTCGGAAAGACGACGACGCCGGGCGGCTGGGTCAACACGACGTCGACGGCGTTCACGGTCGCCCTCAGGTGGCCGGTCGCGATTCCCGCGACCTCGTGACGCGCAAGGAGGCCGATCCGAACGCGCGGCGCCCCGGTCGTGGGGTCACCATCGACGGCGACGGTCACGCAGACTTTCGTCGCCGTGGTGTCGACGAAGCAGAGCTCGTCGGGCGACGGCACCGAGCCGCCCAGCAGGCCGGCGAGCTTCGACAACCACGCGGCCCGGGACGCCGTGCCGAGGACCACCGAACGGAGCCACGCCGTCAGCGTGCCGTGGGGGTCGGAGGCCAGCGCGCCGAGGTCCAGGGAAGGGATCCCCGCGGCGCCACCGAGCCCGAGCAGATCGAACAGTTGGGCGAGCTCGGGCGACGTCGACGCTTGGGCACGCAGCGCGGCGAGGACCAGGTGCGCGGCCGGCCCGCCGACGCTGCCGGCCAGGTCGGCCAGGTCCACGTCCAGCGGCGTCGCGTCCGCGCCGAAGCGAAGGCCCTCGACGAGGACCTGGAGGGTGGCCGGCGGCGTGGCCAGGGCCTGCGTTGCAATCGTGGCGCGCACCGACACGGCGTGAAGCACGAGGCCGTCGTCGTCGATCAGCGGGCCGTCCTCGCCGCCGACACGACACTGGATCGACACCGGTCCGTCGGCCGTGCCGACCAGCGGGACCAGGCCGCCGTTGTCGAAGCAGATCAGTGGCAGCACGATGCTGGCGGAGGCGTCCACTCCGTTGTCGACGTGTTGGACGCGCCCGGCGACGGAGACGCGGACGCCGTCGGTCGTCTGAGGGGGGTGAGGCGTGAGCAAAACGTAGAGGCCGCCCGGCCCCCCCTCCACCAGGGGTAGCCAGGTCTCGTCGGCCGAGGTGCCGGCGTCGAACCCATGGGGCGTGCCCTCGGTTCCGAGGAGGTCCGTGAACAGGTCGACGAGCGCGGCACGCCGGTCCGGGTCGGCGAGCGTGCCGCCGAGGACCCCTCGAGGGTCCGTGAAGAATTCGGTGTTGAGCGTCGCCGAGCTGCCGCTGCCCTCGATCAGCCCCAGTGCGATGCCGAGGTCCTCGAGCTCAGACGGCCGCTGGACCATCAGCGCCCCTTCGGGCGGTAGGGATCCGCGTCGCGCGGCTCGGGTCTGGTGGGGCGACCCTTCGGCTTGCGGCCGTCGTCCTTCTCCGGAGTCGTCATCGCTTGCTCTCGGGTTGGACGGGCCTGAGGGACCACACCGAAGGTCTTCCCGTCGGTGACGATGGCGGCCGGCGCGAGCGGCGCCCCGTCGAGGTCTTCGCCTACGGCTCCGGCCATTGCCTCGACGACGTCCACGAGCGCGCCCCAGACCGCGGCGACGACGGATCGGCCCCAGCGGGTGACGAGGTCGACAGGGCCTTCCGGCACCCGCGGGGTGACCGCGTGGAGCCCGGTGATCCGCTCGGGCGTGCCGATCGCAACCGGGACCGACACGGTGGCGTGCGCGTGCGCGTCGGTGGTCAGTGACAGGCCGACCAAGACCATGCCGGGCGTGAGCGCGACGCGGGTCGCGTCGAGGTCGACCACCACCTCGTCACCGGCGTCCACCCACACCACCTGGGGGCCGCGCGCCGAAAGGGATTTCACGAGCAGGCTCCGGAGCTCGTCGGCGTTCAGCTCGACGGGCTGCAGCGTGGTGGCCGGGGGCACGCGTTCGCGCAATGCCGGGTGGCCCCGTACCGGCGGGCGGGACCGCAGGATCAGGTCTTCGACGTCGCGAGGCTGCAGCTTACGCGGGGACCCGCCGGGAAACGCGCGGCGAACGGATACCGACCCGGGTTCGCAACGGGCAACGTCGTCTTCGCTGAGGTGCCCGCTGGAGGTCACGCCTGCCTCTCCGCTTCCCGGTTTGCTCCGGTATATAGAGCGCTGGTAACAGCTGTCAAGTTCGAGTCAAGGTGAGCCGGCCGAGCGTCCGACGCGCAACGGCCGGCCCCCGGGAGGGCCGGCCGCGTTGGATCGTGCGCGCGGTTCCGCCGCGTCAGGTCAGCGGGTTGTCGACGTAGCTCGCCGCGCACGGGACCGGACCGCTCGGCACGCTCCTGCACAGCCTCACGACGACTGACTGCAGGACGGCCGGGAACTTCCGAGCGATCCTCACCGTGAAGCGGCGATGCGCCCCGCGCCCGCACACGTCGGGCAGCCGTAGCGTGGTCCCCGCGAAGGGCATGAACGTCGTCACCGGCGTGATCCGAGCGTGCACGCAGTACGCGTCATCCGTCGCGTCGGTGACCGCCACCTGGACCGTGACTGCAGACGCGACCCAAGACCCCGTAAAGGTGGACGTATGGGTTGCGGTTCCGCCACCGAAGTAGAGCGTTGCCGCGGAAGCCTGCGGCGCCAGCCCCAGCGACAGGGCCAACATCGCGGCCACAACGCCGACGTTCCGGCGAACGAGCACCTTCCTCTTCCTCTTCCTCGGGCTTTCGCCCATCGGTTCCTCCTTCCGAGACGAAGCCGGTGCGTGCGGGCCCGTGGCGGTCCGCACGCACGGCGTCCGTCTACGCGCAGTTCGCAGAGGTCCGGCCCATGGCGTACGGGATCCAGCCCCACTTCACGTACTTGATGAAGAAGCACTGACCGTTCGTCACGGCAGCCCTGATCACGTTCCTCGCGTTGGAGTACACGCGTCCGACGAAGAAGACGATGGCTCCGCAGATGGCGCCTCCGACGACGGAGAAACCGAGCAGCGGACAGATGCCCTTCAACGCGTGGACGGCCGGCTGGGCAACGGGCAGCCAGGCGTTGAGGGCCTGCGTGGCCGACTTGGTTGCGGTGAACACACACAGCCCCCTCGTGCAGGTGGTGACGCCTGCGATGAGTGCGCGCTCGGTCGGCGCGCTCTCCCTCGACGTCTCCTGGGCAAGTGCGGCCGTCGGCGGCAGCAGGGTCGTCGCGCAGACGGCCGCGACGACGACGGCGAGCGCGCTCCTCTTCGATCGATGCTTTCTCTCGTTGATCACGATGGTCTCCTCAGCTGGTGGTCGGCGGTTGCCACGACGAGGACCCGATTGCCGGCTCATGTGTTCGCCGGCAGTCCTTGGTGACGAAGGTCCCCACTCCAGCTGGTGCACGACCCACGCGACCACGCTTGCCGTCGCGCTGTCGAGGGATTGCCACGGATATAACTAAAAGTTAACCCCAAGTGGCTAAAGCACCCTGAAGACGAGTAAGGGGACAAACACGCCTCGGAGGACGGAGAACGCGAAATGGTCGTTGCCCCGAGACCAGCCTCCCGCGCAGCGCCGAGAACCGCGCACCCGACGCTCGAGATGTTGCGCGGCGCCTAGTCGAACGGCGTGAACGTCGTCCCGTCGCATCGGACCCGGTAGTTGCGCACGAGGGACGGGTCGGTGTAGCTGTCGACGGCTATCGTTCGGCGGCGGGTGTCGACCAGGCGCGCCCGGCCCTCCTCGATCTCCAGCGTCCGCTCCGACACCCACCAGCGCGTGTTCTGTCGATCGCGTGCCCACACGCGTAGCAGCACCAGACGGCCGTCCCGGCACACCGCGCCTTGGCCGAGCCTGGAGATACCGCCGAAGTCGACCGTCAGCGGTTCGCCTTCGAACGTGACCGGGACCAGCGCACCGCCTCGCACGACGAAGACGTGCAGCCCACCCCACGCGGCGCCATGGCTCCCGTAGTCGGCGACCTTCAGCCACCACTCGCGTTCGCCGTCGCGGTCGACGTCGGTGGCGCCCAGCGCGCGCGGGTAGCTCCACACGTTCGCCTCGCGCAGCTTCTGGTCGATCTCCGCGCCCTCGCCGGCCAACCGGACGCGCCAGGCCCGCGGCTTCGCCTCGCCGTCGAGAAGTGCGTACACCGTCAGCCGCGCATCACCGTCGCTTGCCGCGGTGGCGCATCCCGCGTCGTCCGGGAGATCGTCGTACGGCGCCGGCGGGCACTCGCCGCCGCTGAAGAACCCGGTCTCCACGGGCGACGGCGTGGGCGCGGCCGCAGGGGACGGATCGTCTCCCCCGGCGCACCCGGCCAAGAAGCCGGCGAGCGCGATCCAGGCGAGGACGATCCGGTTCATCGTCGCTCCAGTACAACACGTGGCAAGGTTCAGGCCGGATGACACACGGCGAGCAGAGGACCATCGGCGTGATCGGCGCGGGCTCGATCGGGACCGGCGTCGCGATCGACCTCGTCCTCCACGGAATGCACGTGATCCTCGTCGACGTCTCGCAGGATCAGCTCGACAAGGCCCGCGACTCGATCCTCCAGACCGTCCGGCTCGCGCCGATGCTCCGGCGCGGCCTCCCGGCGATGAAGCCCGACGACGTGCACGCGGCCCTCGAGACCTCGACCGAGATCGAGTCCGTCGCGGGTTGTGAGTTCGTCGTCGAGAACGTCCCCGAGGACTGGACGGTCAAGCAGACCGTCTACAGATCGCTCGACGCGGTCGCCTCTCCGGAAGCTCGCTTCGGCGTCAACACGTCGAGCATCCCGATCGCCCGCGTCGCCGCGGAGACGTCACGCCCCGACCGGATAGCCGGCATCCACTTCATGAACCCGCCGTACCTGAAGGACGCCGTCGAAGTGATCCGGGGAGCGGACACGTCGCAGGAGACGCTCGACTACGTCGCCGCGTTCCTCGAGTCGCTGGACAAGGAAGGCATCGTCGTCGACGACTTCCCCGGCTTCGTGAGCAACCGGATCTCCCACCTCTTCTTCAACGAGGCGGTGCGCGTCGTCGAGGACCAAGGCGTCGACCCCGCGACCGTCGACCGGCTCTTCAAGAAGTGCTTCGGCCACGCGATGGGCCCCCTCGAGACGGCCGACCTCATCGGCCTCGACACCGTCGCCCTCACGCTCGAGAACCTCCGCGACAGCTACGGCGACGATCGCTTCGCGCCGGCCGCTCTCCTGCAAGAGATGGTCCGGGCCGGCAAGCTCGGCAAGAAGTCGGGCCGGGGCTTCTACGAGTATCCCTAGCTGAGCTTCGCCTCCAACCGCGTCAGCATCTTGAGGCTCCCGTCGTCGGCCCCCCGAGCGTCTTCTCCAGCAGGGATCCCGACACGGTCGCGCGCCCCATGCCCCCGCGCGCCAGCCAGTAGACCTCGGTCCCCCGAGCGGTCACGGTGTCGACGTCGTTGCCGAGCTCTTCGAGGGAGCGGCGTACCGGCGCGGTCACTCGCTTCTTCACGAAGCCGACGTGCACCGAGTCCTCCGTGCCGGAGAACGGCTGCTCTCTCACGACCTTCGCGATTGCGGAGGCAGGTCGGACGAACGCGACGACCTCGAACCCGAGCGCATCCGTGAGCGCCCCCTCGATCTCGGGCTCGGCGTCCGCGGGCGGCGCGCCCGACCGGAAGACGACGTTGCCGCTCGCGATGAACGTCCACACGTCGTCGAAGCCGAGGTCGACGAGAGGCTGCCGCAAGCGGTCCTTCGAAACGCGCCGCTTGCCCACGTTGATCGCTCGTAAGAACGCGACCTGCACCGGCATGCGGCGAGTCTAGGCAGTCGACGTAGGAGAATCCGTACCGTGCGACCGCTCCGGGTGATCACCCTCTGCGCTGCCGTCGCGCTGCTGGCGGCGTGCGGGCTCCCGCGCGACCCCGAATCGACGCTCAGGCGCGTGTCGGGCGGGACGCTGCGGGTCGGCGTGACCGAGCACGACCCGTGGGTGGTCCTCGGTGAAAACGGCCCTCGAGGCGTGGAGGTCGAGCTGGTCGAACGCTTCGCCGCCGAGATCGGCGCGGATGTCGAGTGGGTCGAGGGCGGGCTCGAGGAGCTGGGGGGCGCGCTCCACGTCCGCGAGATCGACCTCCTGATCGCCGGGCTCACGTCGCGCTCGGGCGTCGCCTCGGAGGGGGCCCTGACCCACCCGTACCTGACGACGCAGGTCGTGATCGCCGT
>DASQDO010000547.1:0-4354 GCA_035634135.1 Actinomycetota bacterium | reverse complement strand
CTCGAAGCCGGCGACAGCGGCTTCCGCAGCTTCGTCTCCGTCCAGGGCTCGCTCGCGATGTTCCCAATCTGGAGGTACGGGTCGGAGGAGCAGAAGCAGGAGTGGCTCCCGCGCATGGCCGCCGGCGAGGCCATCGGCTGCGTCGGCCTGACCGAGCCCGACTCGGGGAGCGACCCGGGGAGCATGCGCACGACCGCCCGCCGCGACGGGTCGGACTGGGTCCTCAACGGCAACAAGATGTGGATCACGAACGGCGGCGTCGCCGACGTCGCGGTCGTGTGGGCGCGCACCGACGAGGGGATCCGCGGCTTCGTCGTCCCGGCCGGCTCGCGTGGCTTCACGGCGAGGAACATCCACCGCAAGCTCTCGCTGCGAGCGTCCGTCACGTCCGAGCTGATCCTCGACGACTGCCGCGTCCCCGGCGACGCCGTCCTGCCGGGCGTAACCGGTCTCAAGGGCCCCTTGTCGTGTCTGACCGAGGCGCGCTTCGGCATCGTGTGGGGCGCCATGGGGGCCGCGCGGGCGTGCTACGAGTCCGCGCTCGAGTACTCGAAGACGCGTATCCAGTTCGGCAAGCCCATCGGCGCGTTCCAGCTGACGCAGCGCAAGCTCGTTGACATGCTGGTCGAGATCGAGAAGGGGATGCTGGTCGCGCTCCACCTCGGCCGCATGAAGGACCAGGGGACGGCGACGCCGCAGCAGGTCAGCTTCGGCAAGCTCAACAACGTCCGCGAGGCCCTGGCGATCGCACGCGAGGCGAGGACGATCCTGGGCGCGAACGGCGTCACGCTCGAGTACCCCGTGATCCGCCACATGAACAACCTCGAGTCCGTGCTCACCTACGAGGGGACGTCGGAGATCCACACGCTCGTGCTCGGCAAGGAGATCACGGGCCTGGACGCGTTCGCGTGAGCTCCTGGCGGGCCTCGGCCCCCTTCACGCGCGAGTGGGAGCACTTCGACTTCGACGTGCGCGACGGCATCGGCACGATCACGTTCGCCCGCCCCGAGGTCCTCAACGCACTGACGTTCGACGTCTACGCCGACCTGCGTGACCTGCTCGCGGAGCTCCGGCTGCGCGACGACGTCCGCGTCCTCGTGGTCACCGGGACCGGGCGCGGCTTCTGCTCCGGCGGCGACGTGCACGAGATCATCGGCGAGCTGTTGAAGATGGAGTCGCGCCAGCTCCTCGACTTCACGCGGATGACCGGTGCGGTCGTGCAGAACATGCGGGACTGCCCGATCCCGATCGTCGCGGCGATCAACGGGATCGCAGCGGGGGCCGGGTCGGTCATCGCCCTCGCCGCGGACTTCCGGCTGATGGCCCGGAGCGCGTCGTTCGCGTTCCTGTTCACGAAGGTCGGCCTCGCCGGCGCCGACATGGGCTCGGCCTACCTGCTGCCGCGCCTCGTCGGCTTCGGTCGAGCTACCGAGCTGCTGATCCTCGGCGACAAGGTGACGTCCGAACGAGCACTCGAGATAGGGCTCGCTTCGTCGGTCGTCCCGGACGAAGAGCTCGCGGGGGCCGCGGCCGAGCTCGCCGAGCGGCTGGCGGCCGGGCCCTCGTTCGCGTACGGGACGACGAAGATGCTCCTGTCGCGGGAGCTCGACGCAGACCTGGCCGGGGCCCTCGAGCTCGAGGCGACGACCCAGGCCCTGCTGATGACGACCGAGGACCACCGCGAGTTCTACCGGGCGTTCACCGAGGGAAGGGCGCCGCAGTGGAAGGGTCGGTGACGCCGCACCGGATCGTGAACCCGGAGGAGCTGGCCCCGCCGGAAGGCTTCGCCCACGCGGTCGTCGCGGCCCCCGGCCGCACGGTCTACCTCGGCGGCCAGATCGGCGAGGGGTCGACGATGCCGGCGCAATTCGCGGCGGCCGCGAGGAACGTCGTCGTCGCGCTGCGCGCTGCGGGGGCCGAGCCGCACCACCTCGTCTCGCTCACGATCTTCGTCACGGACGTCAACGCCTATCGCAAGGCCCTGGCCCCCATCGGCGCCGCCTACCGGAAGAACTTCGGCAGGCACTACCCCGCGATGGCGCTGTTCGGGGTGTCCCGTCTGTTCGAGCCGGACGCGCTCGTAGAGCTCGTCGGCATCGCCGTCGTCCCGGACTAGCCGAACAGCGACCGGGCGATCACGTTGCGCTGGATCTCCGAAGTCCCCTCGTAGATCCGCGTCGCCCGCACTTCCCGGTAGAGGTGCTCGAGCATGTGGCCCTTCTCCAGCGCCTGCGCGCCGTGGACCTGGATCGCGGCGTCGACGATCTCCTGGGCCGCCTCGGTCGCGAACAGCTTCGCCATCGCCGACGCCTCCGTGACAGGTTCGGCCGCGTCGTACTTGTCGGCGGCCCGGTACACGAGCAGTCGAGCAGCCTCGAGCTTCGTCGCCATGTCGGCCAGCCGGTGCGAGACCGCCTGGAAGTCCTTCAGCGGCCGCTCGAACGCGTGCCGTTCGGCGGCGTGCGCGACGGCCGCGTCGAGAGCGGCCTGCGCCATGCCGACGGCGAACGCGCCGACGCTCGGCCGGAACAGGTCGAGGGTCCGCATGGCGACCTCGAACCCCCGGCCCGGCTGCCCGAGGATGTGGGAGCGGGGCACGAGCACCCCGTCGAACACGAGCGTCCCGATCGGATGCGGCGCCACGAGCTCGAGCGACTCGCCGCTCAGGCCCGGGCTCGACCCCTCGACGGCGAACGCCGAGACGCCTCTCGCGCCCGGGCCCTCGCCGGTCCGGGCGAACACCGTGTAGACGTCCGCGTCGGGGGCGTTCGAGATCCAGCGCTTCTCACCCGTGAGCCGGAACCCGTCGGAGTCCGGCTCGGCCCGCAGCGCGAGCGCGGCGGCGTCCGACCCGGCCCCCGGCTCGGTCAAGGCGAACGCGGCCACGGCGCGGCCGGCCGCGACCTCCGGGATCCAGCGCCCCGAAAGGTGGCCGGACCCGGACTGGAGGATCGGGTAGGAGCCGAGCCCCTGCAGCGCCAGCGCCGTCTCGGCCTCGGGCGAGACGTAGGCGATCGCCTCGCGCAGCAGACACATCGTGCGGGCCGAGACCGACCCGTCGGAAGGAAAGAGCCGGGGCAACAAGCCGTGCTCGGCGAGCGTCGCCAGCAGCGGCCGGTTCACGCGGCCGGGCGTGCCGGCGTCTGCGACCGGCTTCAGGTATTGCCGGGCGATCCCCCGTACCTCGTCGAGCAGCGCGGCCCTCTCCACGCGCCGCAGCGTAGCCGCCCGGCGCGCACCCTTTCCTCCCGGACCCTCTGGTACGTCTGGTACGTGTGGTCAACGAGGTTGCACTTCCAACCTCGCCAACCACATTGACCAGACGAACCACGGCCTCAGCGCGGGACGGCCTCGGCCGGACCGCCGGCGGCGCGGGGCGTGGGCGTAGGCTCCCCCCGTCGGAGCGCTCGACCCGGGAGGCCGGATGGCTGACTCTCCTTACTGGAACCCACGGCACGAGACCATGCCGCGCGATCAGCTCGACGCGCTTCAGCTCCACAAGCTCCGGCGCACTCTCGAGTGGGCCGAGAAGCAGGTCCCGTTCCACGCCGAGCGGCTCAGCCGTGCCGGGGTCGGCGCCCAGGACGTCCAGAGCCTCGACGACCTCCGCCGGCTCCCGTTCATGACGCGGGACGAGTGGATGGACGCCCAGCTCCGGCAGCCGCCGTACGGCCCGATCCTCGCCGCGCCGAAGGAGACGGCCATCCGCTACCACATGACCTCGGGCACGACCGGGCGCACGCCGATCCGCGTGCTCGACGGGATGAAGGACTGGGAGTGGATCGCCGAGATGTGGTGCTACGGCTTCTGGGGCTTCGGCGTCCGGCCCGCCGACACGGTCTTCTTCGCCTTCTCGTACGGGACGTTCGTGGGGTTCTGGGGCGCGCACTACGCGTGCGAGAAGATCGGCTGCCTCGTGCTGCCGGGCGGGAACATGACGACCGAAGCCCGGGTGCGCCAGATCATGGACATGGACGCGACCGTCGTCTGCTCGACGCCGACCTACGCGCTGCGGATGGCGCAGGAGGCGGCGTCGATGGGGGTCGACCTCGCGAACAGCCCTGTCGAGAGGCTAATCCTCTCCGGCGAGCCGGCCGGCTCGATACCGGCGACCAAGAAGCTCATCGAGCAGCAGTGGGGCGCGAAGGCCGCCGACACGGCGGGGATGACCGAGCTCGGCACGATCATGATGTTCGAGTGCGACCACCAGCCGGGCGGGACGCACATCATCGAGCCGCATTACATCGAAGAGGTCATCGACCCCGAGAGCGGTGACCCGGTCCCTTACGGCGAGCAGGGAGAGCGCGTCGTCACGTCGTTCGGCCGCGGGTTCATCCCGGTCATCCGGTACCGG
>DASQDO010000546.1:0-4441 GCA_035634135.1 Actinomycetota bacterium | reverse complement strand
GTGTAGCGGCCGGGCTTCACGACCTTGCGCTGCGTCGTCCGGCCGTTCCAGCGAACGGCGACGGAGCCAGCGGCCTTCTGCGCCGCATTCAGCACCGTGCGAACGACCGTCCCGGCCCGGTTCTCGATCGTGATCGTCACGGTCGCCGCCTCCGAGAGCGTGAAGGAGATCTTCGTGGACTTCTTCGTGCGCCCCGCAGGCGTGAACGGGTCCGGCGCGTCCTTGACGTTCGTGATGCCCGGAGGCGTCGTGTCGGACGGGGCCGCGTCCGGATCGAGCTCGAAAGCGCCGGCGTCGCAAGTCGCGGTGCCGTCCTCGTCCCCGTCCTTCGGGCGCAGCACCCCGCGCTGGTCGGTGCCCGGGCAGTCGGCCAGACCCGTGTCGATCGCGTGGCTGGTGGCGCCCAGCGCATGCGTCGGCGTCGGGCCCCCGTTGTTCGCGAGGGGGCCGAGCTCGAGGCGCGCGTCCGACTGGTCGCCGTTGCCCGTGAGGTTGCAGGAGGTGCCGCTCTCGGCGTTGCCGCCGCCGGAGGTGAGCCCGTTCCCGCCGGTCTCGTCGCCGCAGTTGTTCTGCGTCCCCGTGAGCGACGCGTTGTTGGCGAGGACCGTGTTCTCGAACCGCACCGGGTCCGGGTTCTCGCTGCTCCCGCCGACGTAGACGCCGCCGCCGGGGGCCTCGCCCTCGACGTTCCCGCCGGCCCTGTTGCTCGTGATCGTGACGTTGGTGAACGTCACCGGGCTGCTCGAGAGGACCCCTCCGCCGGCCTGCTGTGACCGGTTGCCGCTGATCGTGCTGTTGACGATCGTCGTCGGAGACCGGGCCGCGTCGGGCTCCTCGGCCGACGCGCTGGCGACGATCCCGCCGCCGCCGCACTCCGCGGTGTTGCCGGAGATCGTGCTCTCGACGATCTGGGACGGACCGGTGAGGGCCAGGCCGCCTCCGGAGCAGCCCCCGGCGTTGTCGCGGACGACGGAGCGCGTCATCGTGAAGCGGCCGCCGTTGCTCACCGCGATGCCTCCGCCGGCGGAGCCACCGTCGGCGTTGTCCGCGACGACCGAGCTCGTCAGCGTCAGCTCGTCGTCGTCGCCGCTGACGAGGATCCCGCCTCCGAGCCCGGAGAAGCCGGCCTGCCCGCCGCGGATCGTCACGCCGGTGATCGTCAGGTGCTGCGGCCCGTTCTGTCCGACGACGTGGATGATGCGATCGCCGCGGTCACCCTGCACGCCTACGATGGCCGTCGTCGCCGCCGAGGCCCCCGTGATCGTCAACGAGTCCCCGAAGACGTCGAGGTCTCCGCGCGAGTTGTCGTCGGGGACGTCCGGCTCGGTGTTCGGGATCGTGAGCTGGTAGGTCCCGGCGGACAGCGTGATCGTGTCGGTCCCCGCGAGGGCGTTCGCCTCTCCGACCGCGGCGCGCAAGGTGCACGCGCCCGACGCCGTCGCGCAGGTCCCGTCCCCGGGATCGGCGTCGACGCCGTCGACGGTGGTGTCGACGGTGAAGGTGGCGGCGGCCGCAGGCGGCGCAACGCCGGCCACGACGCCCGCGGACACGAGCAAAGCGAACACAAGGGACGACTTGCGCGACGACACCACTTGGACCTCACCCTCAACTGGACGCCGGACTCGCCCAGTTAACGACGCCAACCCGTCACGCGACAAGGGCATCGGGCGCGAACGAGCGGGTGCTCTCGGACACCCGCTCGTCGTGACCGCGCCCCTTAGTTCACTGGGATCTTCTGGTCTCCACCCTTCATGCTGAAGTTGATCGCGTCGGGCTTGTCCTCCATCGGGAAGCTGCGCGACACGTCGTACGGGAACGACCCGATCGCCGGGGTCTCCCGCCCGACCACTTGGTAGATGGGCGGCCAAATGTCGGCCGGCGACACGTCGATGTGGATATCCGTGTAGCCGTCTTCCACGCCGGAGGCGCGTATCACCAAGACGCCGTCGGACCAGGTGGCCTCCACCGTGTCGGGATAGAGGATCGCCTCCGGCAGCCCGGCCGCCGCGAGGTCTACGACGTCGGTCTTCTTCACGGGCACGTTGTCGATCGAATGCCACCCCGTGCCGTCGTAGTACTTGAAGCTCGCCGTGCCCGAGGACCAGTCGGACTCGAGGACCATTCGCAGCTCGAAGTTCGGCTGGATCACAGGACCGATGCCGCCGCCGGCCGGCCACGAGATCACCGGGTACCCGGTGGCGACCACCAGGATGTGCGTCGACTTCATCGTCGCCATGTACGTGTAGTTGCCGTTGGTCGCCGAGGTCGTCACGGGGAACGGGGGTGCCGTCACCTGGGTGACGCGAGCGAGCCCGGTCACGTGCTTGCTCGGGGTGTCCACGGCCAGGTTCAGCGCGAGCATCGGCGCGCCCGGCATGCCGGAGCCCACCTCGTAGGTCACGTGGAACAGCCCGACGTGGATCGATTGTGCGGTCGCGGTCATGTCCGCCTCCCATCCCTTGGACGAAGCTGGTGCCGCGAGCGCTCTTGGCTGTACGTGTCGAGGTAACCACGTGGAACACGCCGTGACAAGGGGTTAGCTGCCGGGTTGGCGCGGTAGTTTCAGGACAGCCTCGTCCCTCGCCCGGAGGAATCGACATGAGCCCCAGCGACGTCTCGCCGTCTCCCCTCGAGTCGTTCGACCCCCGAACGGGGAAGGTCGTGCGCACGGTCGAGGCCACCCCGCCGGCCGAGGTCGCCGAGGTCGTCGCGCGCGCGCGGAAGGTGGCGCCTGAGTGGGCCGCGATACCGGCGCAGGGCCGCGTCCGGATCCTGCGCGAGGTCCGTCACCGCATCGCCCGCAGGATCGACGACATGGTCGACGCGGTGTCGACCGAGTGCGGGAAGCCGCCCGCCGAGGCCCTCGCCGCCGACGTGATGCCGATCCCGATCATGCTGATGTACCTCGAGCGCATCGCGCCCCGCACGCTGCGCGACGAGCATCCCGGGCGGTTCCTGGGCCCCGTGCTCGGGACCGGTGGACGCGTCGAGTGGAGGCCGTTCGGAGTCGTCGGCGCGATCACGCCGTGGAACTACCCGATGCTGAACTCGTTCGCCGCGTTCGCGCCCGCTCTGTTCGCCGGCAACACGGTGGTGGTCAAGCCGTCGGAGGTCACCCCGCAATGCGGCGAGGTGCTGCGCGACCTCCTCGATCCGCTCCCGCCGGGAGTCGCGACGATCGTGCAGGGGGGCCGCGACGTCGGCGCGGCGCTCGTGGACGCCCCCTGCGACAAGATCTCGTTCATCGGCTCGCCGGCGACGGGCCGCAAGATCTGCGAGGCCGCCGCGGCGCACCTGACGCCGGTCGTGATGGAGCTCGGGGGCAAGGACGCAGCGATCGTCTGCGCCGACGCCGACCTCGACAAAGCGTCGTCGGGTCTCGTGTGGTCGTCGTTCATGAACGCGGGCCAGACGTGCGCGTCCGTCGAGCGCCTCTACGTCGTCGACGACGTCGCCGACGAGTTCCAGGAGCGCTTCCTGGACAAGCTGTCGCACGTCCGGCGCGGGACCGACATGGGTCCGCTGACCTTCCGGCCGCAGCTCGACACCGTCAAGCGGCACGTCGCCGACGCCGTCGAGAAGGGCGCGACGGTCGCAGCCGGAGGGAACGCGCCCGACGAGCCCGGCCTGTGGTTCGAGCCGACCGTGCTTACCGGCGTGACGACGGACATGGACGTCGTGCGGTCGGAGACGTTCGGCCCCGTCGTCTCGATCACGCGTGTCCGCGACGAGAACGAGGCCGTGCGGCGCGCGAACGAGGAAGCGGTGAACCTCACTGCGTCGGTGTGGACGCGCAGCAGGAAGCGCGCCGACGCGATCGCCGCGGAGCTTCAGGCCGGCACGATCACGGCCAACTTCCACGGCGAGTCGCTGGCGCACCCGTGGTTCCCGTGGGGGGGTACGGGTGAGTCGGGGTTCGGGCGCCTCAGCGGGCGCTACGGCATCCGCGAGTTCGTGATGCCGGTGAACGTGTCGCGGAGCTCGACGCCGTGGCTCCCGCGGCTGTGGTGGTATCCGTACACGGACAACGTGCAGCGCTCGATGCGCGCCGTGACGGAGCTGATCGCGTCGCCGGAGCTGGGCACGAAAGCGAAGGCCCTGGGCGCGGTAGTGACGTCGGTGGCGAAGGTAGTGCGCGAGAAGATCTAGGCAGGAGGGGCGGGGTCCCCTCGCAACGCGCGTTGCTCTCGCCCTCCTCGCACACGTCGGTCCCCGCGCCTCCGTCGAGCTCGTCGTTGCCGGCGCCGCCGTCGAGGCGGTCGTCGCCCGCACCGCCGTCGATGGTGTCGTTGCCGTCGTCGCCGAAGAGCTCGTCGGCCCCGACCCCTCCGTCGATCGTGTCGGCGCCGGGGCCTCCGGAGACTGCGTCTTCGTCCTCGAACTCGTAGGGCTCGCGCGGCCCGGACGTGATCGTGTCGTCGCCCGCACCGCCTTCGATCGT
>DASQDO010000545.1:0-10979 GCA_035634135.1 Actinomycetota bacterium | reverse complement strand
CGAGCACCTCGTCGCAGATGCCGAGCCGCGCCAGGTCGGCGGCCCCCATCTTCAAGAGCTTGGCCGCTTCCTCGGCCCTCCCCGCGTCTCGCCACAGGATCTCGGCGGCGAGCTCCGGCGCGATCACGGCGAACGCGGTCTCCTCGAATGCAAGGAGCGCGTCGCCGCACGCGAACGCGAGGGCCCCGCCGCTGCCGCCTTCTCCCATCAGCACCGACACGACGGGAACGGGAGCCGACAGGATCGCATCGAACAGCTCGGCGATCGCCCATGCGATCCCGTGTCGCTCGGACCCCTCGGAGGGATCGGCCCCTCCGGTGTCGACGAGCGTCACGATCGGCAGTCCGACACGCCCGGCGATCCTCACGCACCTGATCGCCTTGCGGTAGTCCGCGGCACCGGGAGCGACGCCGCGCTGGAGAGCCAGGATGAGCGCACCTCGGCCGTCGACCTGTGCGAGGAACGCTACGCAGCCCCGGTCGTCGGAGCCGGCTCGGTCGCCGCGCAGCTCGAACGCCGGGCCACCCATCTGTGCCGCGAGGAGAACCGACTGTGGCCACTCCGGCGAACGCACCCGTTGGAACGCCTCCCACGCGTCGAGGTGGTCGCCGGTCGTCTCGGGCGGGGTGTGCTCGCCGTCGTCTCCGCGCGACGTCAGCATCGAGAGGATCCACTCGACCACAGCGGGAACGGACGACGTGTCGACGACCGCGTCGACCAGCCCGGCGTCGAGCGCGGCCTCGGCGGTATGCGAAGTCTTCGAGAGGGGACGGCCGGTCGCCCTCTCCGCGACGCGCGGGCCCGCGAAGCCGACGGTCGCGCCGCGCTCCGCGATCGTCACGTCGGCGAGCGCGGCGAGCCCCGCGAGGACTCCGCCGGTCGTCGGGTTGCCGAGCACCGCTACGAACGGCTGCCGCGCCTCTCCCAGCTCGATCCGCGCTCCCGCGACCTTCGGCATCTGGACGAGTGACGCCATGCCCTCCTGCATGCGTGCACCGCCGGTCGCGGTGCGCAGCACGAACGGGACGCCGCGCGCCGCGGCTCGTTCCATCGAACGCGCCAGCAGCTCGCCGGCCGCGGCCCCCATGCTCCCGCCCATGAAAGGGAACTCGAACGCCGCTACCTCGACCGCGATGCCACCGATCGTCGCCGCGCCGGTGACGACCGACTCGTCCGTTCCGGACCGCTCCCGTGCGCGGGCGAGCGCGTCCGTGTAGCCGGGATAGCCGAGCGGGTCGCCGGCCGGAACGGCGTCGCCCGCGGGCTCGAACGACCCGCCGTCGATCAGGGTTTCAATCGCCTCAGGTGCCGTCTCCGGCAAGGTTTATCTCCCCTTCGACCTGCTAACCTCGGTCCGTTCCCGAGACTCTACGCACGACCGTCTCACCTCTC
The DNA here is from genome assembly GCA_035634135.1 of Actinomycetota bacterium. Lineage (GTDB taxonomy): Bacteria > Actinomycetota > CADDZG01 > CADDZG01 > WHSQ01 > JALZEG01. The sequence goes on along the minus strand of DASQDO010000545.1, from coordinate 9,587 downwards.
GCCAAGGAGCGATCACTCGTGCCCTCCGGAAGACCACGGATATTGGTTGCCAAGCCGGGCCTCGACGGCCACGACCGCGGCATCAAGGTAGTCGCCCGCGCGCTGCGCGACGCGGGCATGGAGGTCATCTACACGGGCCTCCACCAGACCCCCGAGCAGATCGCTTCGGCGGCGATCCAGGAAGACGTCGACGCGGTCGGCCTCTCTTGCCTCTCGGGCGCTCACATGACGCTCTTCCCGCGCGTCGCGCAGCTCCTCGAGGAGCAGGGCGGCGAGGGCATGCTCGTGTTCGGGGGCGGGATCATCCCCGACGCCGACATCCCGAAGCTGAAGGAGTCGGGCATCAGCGAGATCTTCACGCCGGGCACGACGACGAAGACGATCGTCGAATGGGTCCGGGACCACGTATCGGCGGAAAACGAGGAGGCGGCCGGCTAGTGGACCTGTTCGAGTACCAGGGGAAGGAGCTTCTCCGGAAGTTCGAGGTACCCGTGCCGGAAGGGCGCGTGGCCACCACGCCGGACGAGGCGGAGGAGGCCGCGAAGGGTCTCGGCGGCAAGGTCGTCGTCAAGGCCCAGGTCCAGGTCGGGGGCCGCGGGAAGGCCGGTGGGATCAAGCTCGCCGGGTCGCCCGACGAGGCGCGCGAGGTCGCGTCGAAGATCCTCGGCATGGACATCAAGGGCCACACGGTCAAGCGCGTGCTCGTCGAGCGCGCCGGCGACATCAAGGCCGAGTACTACTGCTCGTTCCTGCTGGACCGCAGCAACCGCAACTTCCTCGGGATGATGAGCGCGAAGGGCGGCGTCGACATCGAGGAGGTCGCGGACACGGACCCCGACGCGATCGCGATGGTCCACATCGACCCGTTGCTCGGTATGTCCGACTTCCACGCCCGCGAGATGGTGTTCGGCTCCGGCCTGGATGCCGCGGCGCGCAAGGACGCCATCTCGCTGCTGCCGAAGCTGTACCGGGCCTTCGTCGAGCTCGACGCCTCTCTGGTCGAGGTCAACCCGCTCGTGCTCACCGGCGAGGGCCGCGTCGTCGCGCTGGACGCGAAGGTGTCGCTCGACGACTCCGCGGCCTACCGCCACCCCGTCTTCGACCAGCTGAAGGCGGCGCACGAGATCCCCGAGCAGGAACGCATCGCGAAGGAGAAGGGCCTCAACTTCATCAAGCTCGACGGCGACGTCGGGATCATCGGCAACGGTGCGGGGCTCGTGATGTCGACGCTCGACGTCGTCAAGGCCGCCGGTGGCGAGGCGGCAAACTTCCTCGACGTCGGAGGCGGCGCGGGGGCCGAGCTGCTCTCGTCCGCGCTCGAGGTCATCACGTCGAACCCCGACGTCCGAAGCGTGCTGATCAACATCTTCGGTGGGATCACGCGTTGTGACCTCGTCGCGGAAGGCATCATCGACGCGCTCGGCCGCCTCGACGTGAAGGTCCCGATCGTCGTGCGGCTCGACGGGACGAACGCGGAGCAGGGCCGCAAGATGCTGGCCGACGCGCCGCATCCGATGCTGAAGACGTCCGACACGATGCTGGGGGCCGCGCAGCTCGCCGTGGACCTGTCTCACGGAGGTGCGAACTAATGGCGATCCTCATCGACGACTCGACGAAGCTCGTCGTCCAGGGACTTACCGGCCGTGAGGGCTCCTTCCACGCCGGCCGCAACAAGCAGTACGGGACGAACCTCGTCGCCGGCGTCACGCCGGGCAAGGGCGGGAGCGACGTCGACGGCGTACCGGTCTTCGACACCGTGCGCGACGCGGTCGAGCAGACCGGCGCGAACACGTCGATGGTCTTCGTGCCGCCGCGCTTCGCGGCCGACGCGATCCTCGAGTCCTACGACGCCGGCATCGACGTGATCGTGGCGATCACCGAGGGCATCCCCGCGATGGACATGGCGCGGACGGTTCCCTACCTGCGGCGCGGGGACCGCGACGTCGCGCTGATCGGGCCGAACTGTCCGGGTCTCATCTCGCCGGGGAAAGCGAACGTCGGGATCATCCCGGGCGAGATCTGCATGCCGGGTCCCGTGGGTCTCGTCTCGCGCTCGGGCACGCTCACCTATCAGATCGTCCACGAGCTCACCCAGCGCGGCATCGGGCAATCCACCTGCGTCGGCATCGGCGGCGACCCCCTACCGGGGTCGCAGTTCATCGACGTGCTCACGCGCTTCGAGGCCGACCCGGAGACCGAGCTCGCGGTGCTCGTCGGCGAGATCGGCGGCGACGCCGAGGAACGGGCCGCCGCGTGGGTCCAGGCGAACATGAGCAAGCCCGTCGTCGCCTACATCGCAGGCTTTACCGCACCGCCCGGCAAGCGCATGGGGCACGCGGGCGCGATCGTCTCGGGGTCGAAGGGCACCGCGCAGGCGAAGGCGGAGGCGCTGGAGGCGGCGGGGATCCGAGTCGGCAAGAACCCGACCGAGGTCGCCGAGATCGTGGCGGAGATCCGCGGGGGGTCGTGACGCTCCGCGAGGTCGAGGGGCTCCCCGGCCCCCCTTGGGAGCGAGACATACGGGGGACGTTCGAGAAGCTCACGGTCGAGTCCGAGCTACTCGCGGACAACCCACTCGGTGATCCCGCTCGCCGGCCGCTGTACGTGTACCTGCCGCCGGGCGTCGAAACGTCGTCGGATCATGCCTATCCGTCGGTCTACGTCATCCAGGGGATGACCGGTCAGCTCGACATGTGGCTCGGCCGCAGCGCGTTCGAGCCGACGATGATCGAGCGCGTCGACGCGGCGTTCTGTGCCGACGGGGCTCCGCGAGCTGTCGTCGTGTTCGTCGACGCGTGGACCTCCTACGGCGGATCGCAGTTCGTGAACTCCGCCGCCACGGGCCGCTACATGGACTACCTGTGCGACGAGGTGGTGCCGTTCGTCGACTCGCGCTATCCGACCGCGGCGAGCCGCGACCACCGCGGGATCACCGGCAAGTCCAGCGGCGGATACGGGGCGATGATGGTCCCGATGCTCCGTCCCGACGTGTTCGGGGGCCTCGCGTCGCACGCCGGCGACGCGCTGTTCGAGGTCTGCTACCAGCCGGAGTTCCGCGACACCGCACGGATCCTGCGGGATCGCTTCGAAGGCTCCTACGACGTCTTCTGGGAGAGGGTCCGCTCCGCGGAGCGCTTCGACTTCGGCCTGTTCGGCCACCCTCTCGACTCCTACGCGATGGCGGCGTGCTACTCGCCCGACGAGAACGAGCCGGGCAAGGTCGTCCTCCCGTTTGAGATCGAGACCGGACGGCTGATCCCCGACGTGTGGGAGCGCTGGCTCGAGTGGGACCCGGTCCGCGTCGCGCCCCGCAGGATGGAGGCCCTCGCCTCGATGAAGCACGTCTACCTCGACGCGGGGAGGTCCGACGAGTACTTCCTCGACCTCGGCGCGATCGCTTTCTCGAAGGAGCTGACCGCCGTCGGCGTCGAGCACGAACTCGTGCTGTTCGACGGCTCTCACGGTGGGTTGCAGTATCGGTATCCGAAGGCGATTACCGACCTGGCGAGGTCGTTGGAGGCGTAGATGGATTCGCAGCGGCACCTGTTCGACATCCCCGCCGGCGTCACGTACCTGAACGCCGCCTACCTCGGCCCCCGGCTCCACAGCGTCGATGCCGCCGGGCAGGAGGCCCTGGCGCGGACCGGGCAGCCGTGGACGATCTCCCCGCCGGACTTTTTCTCCGGCGCCGAGTCGGCGCGGGAGAGGTTCGCGCAGCTCGTCGGCGGTGACGCAGACGGCGTGGCGATAATCCCGGCCGTCAGCTACGGGGTCGCGACCGCTGCGAAGAACATGCCGCTCGCCCGGGGCCAGAAGGTCGTGGTGCTGGAGGAGCAGTTCCCCTCGAACGTGTACGAGTGGCGCGACGCAGCGGCGCGTGCGGGCGGCGGGCTCGTAACCGTCCCGCGCCCGGCCGACTCGGACTGGACGCGCGCCGTGATCGATCGGATAGACGTGTACACCGGGATCGTTGCGGTGCCGAGCTGCCACTGGACCGACGGGACCGTGGTCGACCTCGTGCGTGTCGGCGAGGCCGCGCGCGCTGCCGGCGCCGCGCTCGTCGTCGACGCGACGCAATCTCTCGGCGTCCGTCCTCTGGACGTCGGTGCCGTCCGGCCGGACTGGCTCTTCGCCGCGGGCTACAAGTGGATGCTCGGCCCGTTCAGCCTCGGCTACGCCTGGGTCGCGCCCGAACGGCGCGACGGCGACCCGCTGGAGCGCAACTGGCTGACGCGTGCGGGGGCCGAGGACTTCGCCGGCCTCGTCCGTTACACCGACGAGTTCGCCCTGGGGGCGCGCCGGTACGACATGGGCGAGCGGGCGAACTTCCACCTGATGCCGATGGGGATAGCCGCCCTGGACCAGCTGCTGTCGTGGGGTGCGGAAGAGATCGAGTCGTACATCGAGGCGTTGACGGACGAGATAGCCGACGGCGCGACGAGCCTGGGCTGGGACGTAGCGCCCCGTCAGAGCCGGTCGCGCCACATGCTCGGCCTGCGCCGCGCGGGTGGGATCCCCGAAAAGCTCCCGAACCTCCTGGCCGAGGCGAACGTCTACGTGAGTGTGAGAGGCGACTCGATCAGGGTCTCGCCACACGTCTACAACGACGCCACCGACGTAGCGAGGCTACTGGAGGCCCTGGAGAGGGCCTAGGCGAGAGGCGTCAGCTCTGGACAGGTGCTCCGAACTGTCCCAAGCAGAGCAAGCGTGATACAACGCCCTGTATAGGCGGAGTTGACTGAAGGAGGGGTGCCGTTCGACGCGCGGATCTGAACGCTAGGCGGGCGTTCGAGGCCTTGGGAGCATCGGACGCGCAGTAAGGGCGGAAAGGAAGTGGGGATGAAAAAGAAACTCGCGGGCGTGGTCGCGGCAGCGGTCACGCTCATCGGGGCCGCGGTGGCCCCCTCGGCAAATGCACAGACGGCTTCGGCGGCCGTAGCGATCGTCTTCGCTAACGTCGACGGGACCTCGGTCTCTTGCTCGCTGCCCACGTCGACCGGTGTACACCTTCGCAGTTGCTCGTTGACGGCGACCGCCGCGGGCGCAACCGTTCCGACGAACTTCTGCGAGGAGACGGCGTCGGTCTCGGTTCTCCCGGGTCACGCGAGCGCTGGTCGCCTTGGGTGCGGCGTCACGGTCAGGGCTTTGCTGACCACGGAGATAACGACCGCCGAGGCCGAGGAAGGCGAGTCATACGTGCACTCGTGCACCGGAGCCGGTATCGGTACCGCGACCTATAGCCCGGCCCCCACGAGTGCCGCGGTTCCGATCAGCGGCCCCGTGGCCGTGACGTGGATTGGTGGGGTCGTCACGATCGAGGGAGCCTTGGTGAACGTCGGACAGGCCTCGGCCGGTCAGATAAGCGCAGAGGGATTCGACCTCTGTGGGTCCGAACTCGACCCGAACCCGTTCGCGGGGCGGATCAACTAGAGCGGCACCGGGCGGCGGGGGTCCCGCCGCCCTTCGCCGCGGTGAAGGGAAACGTCCTACGGACGAGAACAAACCAGGTATGGCGGAACTGGCGGGGGAGGCGGATGGACGCGCGCTTCCGATGAGGATGCGGGCGATCGCCCTCGCCGCGGTCTCCGCCGTGACGCTCTCGTCTTCCCCGGCGCAGGGTCAGCAGGAGTACGTCTACCAACCCGTGTGCGAGGTCGTCACGTTCTCCCCGCGCTTCGCCGAGGATCGCACGGCTTTCTGTGCGACGGCCGAGTATCTCCCCGGGACCGTTCAGCCGAGCGGCAACGTGCTCGTCCGTCGTTCTACTGACGGAGGCGTTACTTGGGAGCCGTTGCCGTCAGTTGGTCTGCAAGGCCTCGGCCTCTCTTGGCCGGTCCAAATCCTGGTCTCGCCGAGCTACCCCGACCAAACGGCGATTTACGTGCAGATCGTCTACGGCCCGCGCCCGGGTCTCTATCGGAGCACTGACGAGGGGGAGACGTTCGCATGGGTAGCACCCCTCGCGACTACCGGGATGCTCACGCGACCGCTGACGGCATACACGGCAGCGGCTTCGATCCCGCCGCCGTTGGGAGCGGGCGCCGACGCGTTTACGTACGCGAGCGTCGAGGAGTCCCGGCCCGCGATGCTCACGCCGCCGCTTCACCGCCCTGTCGCAGGCTCTCCCGACGGGGCTGCGATGTTCCTTCTTCCTCCGGATTTCCCATCGTCGAGCGCGCTCGTGGTAGCGCGCGGCGTCTACGAGCCGTCACCGGATCCCGAGACGTGGGAATGGCAGGTTTCGATATATCGCTGTGACGTGACGCTCACATGCGGAGAGAAGCTCGCCGAGCTCCCACCGGGGCTGGATCTCGTCGACGCCGACTTCCTCGGCGACGGGACGGCATACGTCGTCGTCGAACGATTCGGGGCGGGCACGGACACACAGGTGTGGCGGTCGACCGACGGAGAGACCTTCAGCCGTTGGGAGAGCCTCGACGCTCTCGCACCGCGGCGCGACATCAACGGGAACTCGAACGTAATCGTGGACGTCGTCGACGTTCCTGGAACAGCGGGGCGGTTCTTCGCCCGCGTGTCCTACCAGGTCGAAGGCGAGTCCGGAGCCCCCCGCGATCGGCTCTTCCGAAGCGACGATGACGGGGTCACGTGGCGGGCGGTAGCGTCATCTCGACGGTCGCGTGGCAGGGGCTACCTTCCGTGGTTCCGGCGTATCGGGCCGATCCACGCCGAGGGAGACCTCTACATGCCGTCGCCCGATCGGTTGTTCGTGCTTGCGTACGAGGTCGATGCGCGACCTGGCTCGGAGTACATGGGTCCGTTCTGCTCGGTCGACGGAGGCCGGACATGGGCGCGGGCGTGCCGCTAGGCGTCTGAACGCTGTCTAGGCCCCCCGGAGCATGATCGTCCCGGTCCCGAACGCCACCTTCTTGCCCTCCGCGTTCATTACGTCTGCGTTCGCTATCGCTAGCGTCCGGCCCCGGTGCACTACCTTCCCGTGCGCCGTCAGGTCCGACCCGTCCGCCGTCACGGGGCGCAGGAAGTTCACCTTCAGGTCGAGCGTCAGGTACGTCGTGCCCGGCGGGACGATCGTCTGCACCGCGCACGACAGCGCCGAGTCCGCGAGGAGCGAGATCGTCCCGCCCTGCACGCGCGCCAGGGGACTGTTCAGCCATTCGCTCGCAGGCATCACGAACGTGGCGGTCCCGTCACCGGCGTCGATCGGCCGCAGCCCGGTCAGGTAGTGGATCGGAGGTGCGGGGAGCTCTCCTCGGATGCCCGCCTGGAGCACGTCGAGCCCCGACCGCTCCTTCCAGATCTCCGGCGGGAGGGTCTCGCCCTCGACCGGCCTCAGATAGGGGTCGGGCGTGCCGTACTCGGGCGCGTCGTACGGCGGCAACGAGTCCGGCGGCTCGGGCGCGGGCGACAGGGGGTCGAAGACGAAGCAGCGCGACGTCCCGTGGGCGACGAGGCGCCCCGCGGCGTCGGCGATCGACACCTCGGAAAGCGCCATGGACTTCCCCGCGTGGATGACGCGGCCCTCCGCCGTCAGAGTCCCGCTCTCCTGCGTGACCGGACGGATGAACGTCATCGAGAGCTCCGACGTCGTGTAAGGGGTGGCAGGCGGCAGCGCGGTGTGGACGGCGCAGCCGAGCGGGCCGTCCGCGTGCACTGCGAGGGCGCCGCCTTGGATGAACCCCGGCGGGCTGAGGAGCCACGGCGACGCGGGCATCTCGAAGACCGAGACCCCGGGCTCCATGACGGTCGGGAGCATGCCGAACAGATGGCTGATCGGCGGCCGGGGCCCTTCCCGTTTCAGGAACGTCTGCATGAGCTCGAGCCCCGAGAGGCCGAACAGCTCCCACTCCGGATAGCCGCCGCGCACGGGTTCCCGCCAGATCACGGGCGCGAGCCTACGCCGCTAGGCTCGGCCCATGGCTTCCCGCATCGTCGTCCTCATCTCGGGGGCCGGGTCGAACATGCTCGCGCTCGTGCGCGCGTGCCGGGCCGGCGAAGTCCCGGCCGAGGTCGTCGCCGTCGTCGCCGACCGTCCCTGCGACGGGCTGGAGCTCGCGCGCGCCGAGGGCATCGACACCGCCGTCCTCGACCCCCGCGGCTACCCCTCGCGGGAACACTGGAGCACGGCGCTGCTCGACCTCGTGCGCACGTTCTCGCCCGACCTCGTCGTGTCCGCAGGCTTCATGAGGATTCTCTCGCCGGTCTTCGTCCATGCGTACTCGGGCCGTCTGATCAACCTCCACCCGTCGCTGCTCCCCGCGTATCCCGGTGCGCACGCGGTCCGGGACGCGCTCGAAGACGGCGCATCGGTCACCGGGTCGACCGTCCACTTCGTCGACGACGAGGTGGACCACGGGCCGGTGATCCTTCAGCGCGAGGTCTCGATCGAGCCCGGCGACGACGCAGACACCCTTCACGAGCGCATCAAAGGCGTGGAGCACGGGATGCTCGCCGAGGCATGCCGCATGGTCCTGGACGGCCGCGCCGCCCTCGAAGGGCCTTGACCACGACGCAATAGGATGCCCGGCGTGGAGGTGCGCCGGGCGCTCATCAGCGTCTCCGACAAGTCGGGAGTGGTCGAGCTCGCGCGCGCCCTGACGCAACGCGGCATCGCCATCGTCTCGTCCGGCGGGACCGCTCGGGCCCTGGCGGACGCCGGGATCGAGGTGACGCCGGTGCCGGACGTGACGGGGGCCCCGGAGATCCTCGACGGCCGTGTGAAGACCCTCCATCCGAAGATCCACGGCGGGATCCTCGCCGACCGCCGCAAGCCCGCCCACGTCGAGCAGATGGACGAGCAGGGCATCGAGCCGATCGACCTCGTCGTGTGCAACCTCTATCCGTTCGAACGGACGGTTGCGCACCCGGCGGTGACCGAGGAGGACGCGATCGAGCAGATCGACGTCGGCGGTCCCGCGATGGTCCGGGCCGCGGCGAAGAACTTCCACTCGGTCGCGGTCGTCGTGAACCCCGAGCGCTATGACTCGGTCCTGGCGGAGCTGTCGGAGAGCGGGTCCATATCGCTCGAGACGCGCCGCCGCCTCGCGCTCGAAGCCTTCCAGCACACCGGCGCCTACGACGCATCGATCGCGGCGTATCTCGCCGGGATCGAGCACGACCTGTTCCCGCAGCGCATGCTGCTCGCGGGGACGAAGGTGATGGACCTGCGCTACGGCGAGAACTCGCATCAGTCGGCGGCGTTCTACGCCAACCGCGGGACCCCCACCGGCCTCGCGGCGGCCGAGCAGCTCCACGGCAAGGAGCTCTCCTACAACAACCTGCTCGACACCGACGCGGCGTGGAAGCTCGCGCAGGACCTCGAGGGCGCGGGGGCCGCGATCATCAAGCACTCGAACCCGTGCGGCGTCGCGATCGCGGGCGAGCTCGCGGAGGCCTTCCGGCTCGCCTTCGAGTGCGACACCACGTCCGCGTTCGGGGGCATCGTCGCGCTCACGAAGACTTGCGACCGCGCGACGGCCGAGAAGATCGCGGAGATCTTCACCGAGGTCGTCGTCGCCCCGGACTACGAGGACGGTGCGCTCGAGGTCCTCATGACGAAGAAGAACCTCCGCATCCTGAAGGCCGGCCGGTACTCGTTGCCGGAGATGGAC
>DASQDO010000544.1:0-2092 GCA_035634135.1 Actinomycetota bacterium | reverse complement strand
CTGACCGGCGAGATCGAGCAGGTCCCGCCGATGGTCTCGGCCGTGAAGATCGGGGGCGAGAAGCTCTACGAGAAGGCCCGCCGCGGCGAGGAGGTCGAGCGGGCGGCCCGGCGCGTCACGATCTACGAGCTGACGTTGTTGAAGCACGACCCCGAAGCGGCCACGGCGACGCTGGAGGTCCTGTGCTCCGGCGGGACTTACGTGCGGACGCTGATCCACGACCTCGGTGCGGAGCTCGGCTGCGGCGCGCACATGACGACCCTGCGCCGCACGGCTGCTGCGGGTTTCACGGAGATGGATGCGATCGCCCTCGACGCGGTGGACGAGTCCGCGTTGCGTCCTCTCGGCGACGCCGTGCGCGAGCTGCCCCGGCTGGACGTAGACGCGGCCACGGCCACCGCGGTCTCGCACGGCAAGCCGCTGGAGGTCGAACCGCCCGCCCCCGGCCCCGTCGCGCTTTTCCACGACGACGAATTGATCGCCGTCTACGTCGCCGGCGAACGCGGCTTCCGTCCCGACCGGGTCGTCCCCTCATGACGGACGTCGTGGTCGGGATCGACGCACTCAGCGCGCCCCCGAACGGATCCGCCATCACGATCGGCACGTTCGACGGCGTCCATCTCGGCCACCGCGCGCTGATCGCTCTCACGATCGCCGAAGCCCGGGCCCGCGACCTCACGCCCGTCGTCCTTACGTGGGACCGCCACCCGGCCGCGACGCTGCGCCCCGACAAAGCTCCGCCGATGCTGTCGAGCCCCGAGCGCAAGATCGAGCTCTTGAGGGAGACGGGGGCGGATCTGGTCGCGGTGCTCCCGTTCGACGTGCCGCTCTCGCAGAGGGAGCCCGAGTCGTTCGTGGGCGACGTCCTCGTGAAGGGTCTCGGCGCGCGGCTCGTCCTGGTCGGCGAAGGGTGGCGCTTCGGGCGCGGCCGCGCCGGCACGGTCGAGCTGCTCGAGGAGCTGGGGCGCGACCTCGGCTTCGAGGCCCGCGGCGTGACGCTCGAGGAGGTCGGCGGCGAGGCGGCATCCAGCAGCCGCGTGCGCAAGGCCGTGACGTCGGGCGACCTCGAGCTGGCCGAGAGGCTGCTCGGCCGCCCCTTCGACCTCGACGGCGTAGTCGAACACGGCGACGCAAGGGGGGCTGGGCTCGGCTTCCCGACCGCGAACCTCGCTATCGACCCGACGATCGCCTCGCCCCCGGTAGGCGTGTACGCGGGGAGGGCGAGATCCGGCGACTCCTGGTTCCCGGCGGCCACGAACGTCGGCGTCAACCCGACCTTCGGCGGAACGGGGACCCCGAGGATCGAGACCTACCTAGTCGGATTCGAGGGCGACCTCTACGGCCGGGCCCTCCGGGTCGAGTTCTGGGAGCGGCTGCGGGACGAGAAGCGGTTCGACTCGGTCGACGAGCTGATCGAGCAGATGGGCCGCGACGTCGAGGCCACGAAGGCCCTCGTAGCCGAGCGGGACCCGGGGTGACCTGCTACGATGGCCCGGCCCTCAGGGCTGGAAGGTTTGGCCGCGGGCAAATCATCGACACGAAGGGACCTCGGTAGACGCGCATGGCTTTGCTCAAGGAACAGAAGCAGGAGATCATCTCGGACAACGCTCGTGGGGACGTCGACACGGGCTCGCCGGAGGTCCAGATCGCCCTGCTGACCCAGCGCATCACCGAGCTCACCGAGCACCTCAAGACCCACAAGCACGACCACCATTCCCGGCGCGGCCTGCTCCGCATGGTCGGCCGCCGCAAGCGTCTGCTCGCGTACCTGCAACGCCAGGACGTCGAGCGCTACCGGGCGCTCATCGCCAAGCTGGGCCTGCGCCGCTAGTTGCAGCGCCCCACGGACATTAAGGAGGACGCCGGAGCCCCAACCCGCTGCAGGTAATCGGAGAGGGCCGGCCCCCTCGGTCGATTATCAGTTGAGGATCCACGAGACCTTCCGCTCGTGCGCCCCCTACTGAGAATCGGCCAGGCTGGCGCCTCTCCTCCCAACTCCTCAGGAGGAGACGCATGTCTACAGGTACTACTGGTATGTCCCCGGAGCCCATCTACGTCGAGCGCAAGATCGGCGACGAGGTGTTCCGCATCG
>DASQDO010000543.1:0-4379 GCA_035634135.1 Actinomycetota bacterium | reverse complement strand
TTCGACGCGCTGCGGGCGCCGCTGCCGTGCAGCAGGATCAAGGAGACGGACGCGAGCGCCAGGTCCATGGCGGGGTATAGGAAGCCGACGAAGTCCTCGCCCGGCGTGAGGTGCGCCTGCGCGACGTAAGGGCGGACGACGAGCTCCCATCCGCCGATCGCGAGCACGAGCGCGATCATCCCCGCGTCGACGAGCACCTTCCGTGCGTCGTCGCCGACCTGCCGGAGAGTGTGCGCGACGACGCCGTACATCATGAGCGGGTACCCCGCGAGGTAGAGCACGTCCGCGAAGGAGGGATAGGGGGCCGGCCCCCCGGTGATCTCGTAAGCCGCCCAGATCGCGTCTCCCGTCGCCCACGCTATCTGTGTCGCTCCGAACGCGACCCAGACCCGGGGGCCGCTGGTCGTCCGCGCGCGGCGTAAGATCGTGATCCCGCTCGCGAGGCCGATCGCGACGAACACGGCCTTCGGGAGCACGTCTCCCGGCAGCAGGAAGTAGGCGGTGATCGCAACGGCGTTCGCCGCCGCGAACCACGTCCAGGGGGCCGCTCGGCGGATCCGGCTCGCAAGATTCCTCATGTCCAGATCATCGTCACGAGCGGCGCGCGATCCCATAGCCGGGGCGAATGAAATGTCGATCCTCACGGCGCCCGAAAAGTCCGTTTCGGTTTCCGCGAGATGACTAGTCCCGAAGCGGCATGAACTTCCCGCGCCGGGCCATCACGTGCCCCCTTGCTCGAGTGCCGTCGGTTCGGTGGCGCTCACGCTTTCTCCCCGCACGGCGCAAGGAACTCGTCACGGGACGCGGGGTTCGCGCGCGGAGAGGTCGACGCCCAGCGCGGCGAGGAGATCCGCGGCGGCCCGCTCGGCCCGCACGGGGTCGATCGCCCGGCGGAGGGAAGCGCTCTGCCCGCCCTGCAGCACACCCTCAGACCCGGCGCAAGGCGACGCAGCACGTGCCCGGCTGGGGCTCGAGCCGGGCTTCGAGCCTTTCGAGCCCGAGCTCTTCGACCATCGTCCGCATGACGTCCAGGTTCATCCCGCACACGAGCTGCGTGTACTCCTGGGAGAGCAGGTGGAACGGACAGTTGCGGAGCCGGACGTTGCCGTCTTCGTCGTGGAACGGCTCGAAGCCGTGTTCCCGCAAGACCTCCTCGGTGATGCGCGTCAGGTTCTTGGACCCTGTGTGGCGGCCCGTGCTCTCGCGCACCTCGTCCGCCGTCTCCGTGCCGAGGGCGCGGTCGCGTCGCGGACGGGAGCCGGGCCGCCCTCCGTCGTGAGCGCCCGAGCGAAGACCCGGGCGGCGAGCTCGTATTCGCGGTGGGGGAGCGAGACTCTGACCTCGCGGGCTCGCCCCCGCAAGAAAAGAGGTCAGCTCCCGCGCGTCTCCCTGACATCTCGTCGGTAGGGTCGGCGCCATGGCTCCCGTGCTCGAGATGCGCCAGCTCGTCAAGCGCTACGGAACCACCGTCGCGCTCGCGGGCGTCGATCTCGAGGTCAGCGAGGGCGAGCTCGTCGGCCTGCTCGGCCCCAACGGCGCCGGCAAGTCCACGCTCGTCAAGATCGGGTGCGGCCTCGTCCGGCCCACCTCGGGCAGCGCGCACGTCTGTGGCGCCCCCGCGGGCTCGCGGCAGGCGCGGGCCGCGCTCGGCTATCTCGCGGAGCTCTTCCGCTTCCCCGGCTGGCAGAGGGCAGGGGAGGTGCTCGAGCTCCACCAGCGGCTGACGGGATCGTCCGGCGGAGCCGCCGAGAGGGCCGACCTCCTCGAGCTCGTGGGACTTGGTCGCGTCGGCAGCCGCCGCGTCGACGCGATGTCCAAGGGCATGCAGCAGCGTCTCGGGATCGCGCAGGCGCTGGTCGGTTCGCCGCGGCTCCTCATGCTCGACGAGCCGACGAGCGCGCTCGACCCCGCGGGCCGCCGGGCAGTACGCCGCATCCTCGAAGAGGTGCGGGCCCGCGGCATCACGGTCTTGCTGAACTCGCACCTCCTCAGCGAGGTCGAGCTCGTCTGCGACCGGGTCTTCATCCTCCTCGGCGGCGAGGTGATCGCAGAGGGGACGCCCGACGACCTCGCCGCGTCCCGGGGCGTCGAGATCGAGACCGACCAAGGCACGAAGAAGTGGCCGTCGGCGCGTCGGGAGGACATCCCCGGACTCGTGCGCGAGCTCGTGGGCGCAGGCGAGCGCGTGTTCGCGGTGCGCACGGCCAAGCCGACGCTCGAAGACGTCTACATGGAGGCCGTCGGGGGTGAGATGGGTTGAGCACCGCATGGGTGGTTGCCCGTCACACGTTCACGGAGTGCACGCGCCGCAAGATCTTCGTGATCGTCCCCATCGTCACCGCGGGCTTCCTCGCGCTGTTCGCCTTGGGAGCGCACTACGCGTTCCAGAGCGTGAGCGGGACGGTCCGGACGGGCCCGGCGCAACTGGTGGACGAGACGTCTCTCGCCGGGTCGACGCTCGTCGGGCTCTCGATGTTCGTCACGCTGTTCCTCGGTGCGTCGCTCGGCATCTTCCTGACGTTCGGCGTCGTGCGGGGCGACGCCGAGACGGGTGTGCTCCAGCAGCTCGTCGTGCGCCCCGTGGCGCGCTCCGGCCTCCTCGCGGGTCGGTTCCTCGGCGCGTCGTTCCTCTGCTCGACGTACGTGGCCGTGCTCTACCTCGCGTGCGTGACCGTCGTCGGGCTCATAGGGGAGTGGTGGCCGACGTCGGTCGTGCTCCCCGGTCTGTCGCTCGTCTCGGGAGTGATCGTCGTCATCGCTCTGTCGCTGTTGGGATCGGTGTTCCTGTCGGCTCTCCCGAACGGCATCGTGGTCTTCATGCTCTACGGGGCCGGGCTGTTCGCGGGGCTTCTCGTGCAGCTGGGCGAGGGCCTGCGCTCACCTTCGGTCGAGACCACGGGCCGCATCGTCTCGTGGGCGCTTCCGTTCGAGGCCCTCTACCAGTCCGGTCTCAACTCGCTGACGTCGAGCGCCACCGGGCTCACGCGGGTCGTAGTCCAGCTGGGCCCCCTCGGCGGGGCGCAGGAAGCGGGGCCGGGCCTCGTCCTGTGGACGCTCGTATATCTCGCGGGAGTGGGGGCCCTGGCCCTGTTCGTGTTCAACCGCAAGGACCTCTGAAGCCGCCCGCAGGAGCCGGCCCCTCCCCGGAGAACCCCCCTGGACCGCCGAAGCGAACCAAGCTCGTCCAGGAGGTCGGAACTTGAAGAAGCTCGTGGTCCTGCTCTGCCTGTCCGCATCCGTCGCCGCCTTCACGCATCCTGCGGCCGCGCAGGGTCACACGGTGCAGCACCTCACCGTGCGGAGCAAGTCGGCCGACCCGGTCGACGTGGCGATCAGCGTGTTCAAGCCCGCGGGAGCGTCGGCCGCGGCTCCCGTCCCCGTCATCCTCGAGTCGCACGGCTGGGGCGGACGTCGCCGGACGTCGGTGGGCGACGGTGTCGTCAAGCCGCTTCTCGACGCGGGCTTCGGCGTCGTCAGCTTCGACCAGCGCGGACACGGTGGGACCGGCGGGCTCCGTCACCTACAGGACCCCGCCCGCGAGGCGCAGGACGTCATCTCGGTGATCGACAAGATCGCAACGCTCGACTGGGTCGAGCTGGACGCGCCCGGGGATCCCGTCCTCGGCGCGATCGGCGGCTCCTACGGCGGCGGCTTCCAGACGATGACGGCCCTGACCGAGATCTCGGAGACCGGCCGGACGCGGTTCAACGCCCTCGCGCCGGAGATCACGTGGTTCGACTTCCCGACCGCGCTCGCACCGGAGGGAGTCGCGCGGACGGCCTGGGTCAGCCTCGTCTACGCCGCGGGCAAGGCTCCTTGCTCAACGAAGACGGCGCTCTCGTCCGCGCCGGCGGACAACCTTCCGAAAGACCCGGCGGAGTGCGAGAACAAGCTGGCCCCGTGGGCCGACAACGCGCTCGCCTGGGCGCTCGCGACGGGGCAGTGGCCGGCTCGGGAGGACGCCGTGCACGCAGCCGTCGAGGAGGCCGCGGGGATCGCCGACCTGACGAGCATCCTCCGGTCGCACAGCCCGCGTGGCTTCGTCGAAGACGGGTTGGCGCTCGACATCCCGATCATCCAGCGGCAGGGCGTGACGGACAACCTTCTGAACCTCAACGAAGGGCTCGACATCTTCCACCGCGCGCTGACCGACGACGCACGTTCGAAGAGCATCTTCACCGCGTACAACGGCGGTCACCCCCTGATCCTGCACGAGGGGACGCCGCCGGTCGGGTCGATCCTGCCGGCCGCCAGCGTCCCGAGCGGCGATCCCTGCAACGGCGGCAACTCCGGCTGGGCGCGGCTCCGGATCGCGTTCTTCGAGGAGGTGTTCGCAGGCAACAACCCGCGGGTGACGCTGGGCGCGCGGGCCTACAACC
>DASQDO010000542.1:0-9752 GCA_035634135.1 Actinomycetota bacterium | reverse complement strand
ACCGCACGGAGCGCGCACGTCCGCCGGTAATTGGCGACGCCCTGGCGAGTCGTTGGCGACGCCCGGCCCGCCCTTCGCTTCGAGACTGCGATACATGCCGTTCGGAGGATCGTTAGCGCCGCGCGCCCGGAGGGCGCTGTCGAGCTGGTTGCTCCGACGTCGCCGCGCCCGCGCCGGCCGCAAGAAGACGGGGAGCAGGCGCTTGCTCGTCGTCCTCACGGCGTCGCTCGTCGCTCTCCTGGGCCTGTTCGCGGCGGCGCTCGCGTATCTGCGCCCACCGGCGCACGGGCATGAGCTCACGCTCGACGAGCTGAGCTCCCTCGCATCCGAGGGCCGTCTCGAGGAGGCACGGTTCCTCGACGCCGACGCGACGATCACCGGGAGGTACTCCGGCGGCGCGGGGGAGCCGGGCGGCTCGGGCGAGTTCTTCCTCGCGTATCCCAGCAGCGACGCGGTGACCGCGTTCCTAGTCGAGACGACGACGGAGGCGGGGGCCCGGGTGTCGATCGACCCGCAGCCGTCGAAGGACGTGATCGGGACGGTTTCGACGTTCCTGCTGCCGCTGATGATCCTCGCGAACCTGTTCGCGCTGCTGTTCTCGGCGTCGCGCGGCGGCTCGGCCGGGATCGGCGAGGTCATGACGTTCGGGACCATCGGCGACCGGCGCCGGAGGCGAGGCGGCGCGGCCCCCGTGACGTTCGACCAGGTCGCCGGCGCGGACGAAGCGGTAGCCGAGCTGCGCGAGGTCGTCGACTACCTGAAGGACCCCGCTCGCTACGAAGAGGTCGGCGCGCTCCCGCCGAAGGGCGTGCTGCTCTTCGGCCCGCCGGGCTGCGGCAAGACCCTGCTCGCGAAGGCTGTCGCCGGTGAGGCCGGAGTGCCGTTCTTCTCGGTCGCCGGAGCCGAGTTCGTCGAGTCGCTCGTCGGAGTCGGCGCTGCCCGCGTCCGCGACCTGTTCCAGCGCGTGCGCGCCGTCGCCCCGGCGATCGTCTTCATCGACGAGCTCGACGCCGCGGGCCGCAAGCGCGCTGCGGGCGGCGGCAGCGGCGGCGCGGACGAGCGCGAGCAGACCTTGAACCAGCTCCTCGTCGAGATGGACGGGTTCGAGCTGAGCGCGGGGATCGTCGTCATAGGCGCGACGAACCGCCCGGACATCCTCGACCCCGCGCTGCTGCGGCCCGGTCGGTTCGACCGGCACGTGACGGTCGAGCAGCCGGACCCGGCGGGGCGTCTCGAGATCCTCGAGCTCCACGCCGCCGGCAAGCCGGTGTCGCCTCTGGCCGACCTCACGGTGATAGCGCGCCGCACCCCGGGCTTCTCCGGCGCCGACCTCGCGAACGTGCTCAACGAAGCCGCGCTGCTGACCGTGCGCGAGGGCAAGCCCGAGATCGAGATGGCCGAGCTCGAAGAGGCCGTGCAGCGCGTGCTCGCCGGACCGAAGAAGAAGGGCCGCGTGCTCTCGCCGGAGGAGCGCAAGAGGGCCGCGTTCCACGAGGCGGGTCACGCGATCGTCGCCGCCGCGTCCGGACGGCTCGAGCAGGTCCACCGAGTCTCGATCCTGGCGCGCGGCAGGTCACTCGGCACGATCGCGCTGCAGGGTGACGACTCCGCGTTGCAGACGCGCTCGGAGCTGGTCGGAGGGATCGTGATCGCGCTCGGCGGGATCGCGGCCGAGATGCTGCTGTTCGGCGAGCCGTCGACGGGGGCAGAGGACGACCTCCAGTTCGCGACCGACCAGGCGATGGACGTCGTCGGGCGCTTCGGCATGGGGGAGCGCAGACGCCGGCTGCTCGCACGCGCGCAGGACGAGCTGCTGGGTGAGACCGCGTCCCTGGGCCCGGTCTCCGCCCTCACGCATCAGGAGATGGAGGCCGAGGTCGACCGGCTGATCGCGGAGGCCGAGGAGGAGGCCGCGGCCCTGCTCACGCGGCACCGCGACGTCCTGGGCGCCCTCGCCGAGAGGCTCGAGGCCGAGGAGACGATCGAGGGTCCCGACCTCGAGTCGATCCTGGCGCTCGTCCGCCCCGAGGTCACGCTGTTCGGCGGGGTCGTGGCCGTGGAGGGGCGCACGTGACCGGTCCCCGGCGATCGGAGGTCGCGCTCTACCAGCGCAACGCTCGTCACGTCACGGACCGGCGCGTCCTGCACGAGATCGAGAAGGGCGAGGCGATCGCCGCGCTGCCGTGGTGGAAGCGGAGGGCGGGACGTGCCGAGCACGAGCGCGACTGGGCGGAGCAGGAGACCGTCGCGGCCGCGGCGGCCGAGCCGGCTCTCGCGAGGCTCCGGGACGCCGCGACCGAATTCGACTCCGCGCTGCGCCGGCTCGCGGCCCTCGACTCCGCCGAGCTGAGGGCCAAGGTCGAGCCCGAGATCCAGCGGGTCGCCGCGGTGTCCACGGACCTCTCGGAAGCGCTCGCCGCGCTCGAACGACGGGACTTCGGCGCAGCGGGAGCGGCCGCCGACCGCGCGGGGCGCGAGCTGTGGCTCGTCGGCGGTCCGCTCGTCGTCGCGTTGAACGAGGCGCTCGGCCGCGCGACCATCGGCCGCGCGCAACGGGACGCGCTCCTCGACAACATCTCGGAACGGCAACGGGCGAAGGCGGCCCTCGAGCAGGCGCGTCTCGCAGGGCCGGCGGCGTCGATGGAAGCGGCGGCCACGGTTCACCTCGTCGAAGCGGCGGGGCTCCGGCTCGCGGCGGAGGTCCTCGCCGTGCAGGCGCAGCCGAAGCAGGCCCCGGCGAGGAGCGCGGGATCGAGCGGTCCTGCGATCGTGCCCCCTCACGAGCTCGAGACGTTCGACGACGTCGCCGGCCTGCACGAGGTCAAGGAGCAGCTGCGCGCGACCGTCGGGACCATCCTCGAGAACCCCGACGAGGCGGCGCGCTACCGGCTCGTGCACAACGGCATCCTGTTCTATGGCCCTCCCGGGACCGGCAAGACGTTGCTGAGCCGCGCCCTCGCCGGGGAGTACGGCCTCAGGTATCTCCGCGTTACGCCGGCGACGATCGGCAGCCCTCTCGCTCACGAGACCGCGGCGAACGTCCAGCGGGTGTTCGACCTCGCGATCGCGTCGGCGCCGTGCCTGCTGTTCCTCGACGAGGTCGACTCCCTCGCCGGGGCGCGGGACGAAGCGCCCGGTTCGGAGCACCGTGAGGTCGTGACGCAGCTGATGACGTCGCTCGAGACGTGCCGGTCGACGCCCGGCCTCCTCGTCTGCGCGGCGACGAACGACGTCGACCGGCTCGACCCGGGATTGCGAGAGGGGAGGTTCGACGCGCGCATACGGGTGCCACTCCCGGACCGCGAGGCGCGGCGCGAGATCGTCCTGCTCCATCTGAAGAAGCGCACGGACTCGGTGGACTGGGACGCCGTCGACGTCGACGCGGTGGTCGACGCGACGGGCGGACGCAACGCGGCAGCGCTCGAGCAGATCGTGACGCTCGCGGCTCAGGCCGCGCTCGCGTCGAGCCGGCCCATCTCCGGGTCCGACCTCCTCACCGCCGTGCGGCACGGCTCGGGGAGGGACCGCGCCGTCCTCGAAGAGCGCGTCACATGGGACGACGTCGTGCTGCCCGACGACACGCGCGAGCAGCTGATGGACCTCGTGAACGTCTTCGTGAAGCCAGATCTCGCGCGGTCGCTGGGGATCGAGCCCCCTCCGGGGATCCTCCTGCACGGCCCTCCGGGCACAGGAAAGACGACGATCGCGCGGGCGATGGCGAGCGAGATCGACGCGAGCTTCTACGAGCATTCGGCCGCGGACCTGCTCTCGAAGTGGGCGGGCGAGTCGGAGCAGCGCGTCGCGAAGCTGTTCGCGAAGGCGAGGGCGAACAGGCCTTCGATCATCTTCGTCGACGAGATCGACGGGCTGCTCCGGGCACGCGGCGGCGACTCCGCCAACCGGTGGGAGGAGCGCGTGGTGTCGCAGTTCCTGAGGGAGCTGGACGGGCTCGCTACCGGGGGCGGTGTGCTCCTCGTCGGTGCGACGAACCGTCCCGACGTGGTCGACCCGGCGGTTCGAGAGCGACGGCTCGCGCCGGTCGAGATCGGCCTTCCCGACGCCGCGGGCAGGCTGCAGCTGCTCCGCCGGCTCCTCGCGTCGGCTTCGGTCGCCCCCGACGTCGACCTGCGCGAGCTGGCGCTCGCGACCGAGGGGATGTCCGGCGCCGACCTGAAGAGGCTTCGTGACCTCGCCGGCATGAAGACTCTGACGCGGGCGTCGCGCGAGGGGACCGGCGCCGCGAACGTCCGCATCGCCTCCGAGGACCTGACGGTCGCGTTGCAGGGGATGCGCCGGCGCGCGAGCCTCGCGGTCGTCTGAGGGGTCATGCCGCGCCGTCGCCGGATGTCCCAGGACGAGCTCGTACGGGTGGGCCGGCGCTTGCGCGAGCTCCGGCTCGCCGCAGGGATGACGCAGGCCGAGCTCGCCGGGAGGCGCTTCAGCCACGCGTACGTGAGCGTCCTCGAAGCGGGGCGCCGCGAGCCGTCGCGTGCCGCCGTCGACTACTTCGCGCAGCGCCTCGGCGTCGCCGTGGAGGAGCTGTGGAGCGAGAAGGGCGCGTCGTGGGCGCTGCAGATGGCGGAGGACCTGCGGGCCGAAGGGCTGCACGGGGAGAGCCGTGAGCTCCTCGCGAGAACGCTCGGGAACCTCGAACGCGACCGCGAGCTGCACCCGCGCGTGCTGGTCGTGCTCCACCGCGAGCTGGCGCGCATCGACATCGACGGCGACCCCGCTTCCGCCGCGACGCACCTGCAGCGCTGCCTCGAGCTCGCGGGCGACGACGACTCGATGCTCGCCGAGCGCGCAGAGGCGCACGCGGGGCTCGGCGACCTGCTGGTGCGCGAGGGCAAGACCTCGGAGGCCCTGGAGCAGTACCGGATCGCGTCCTCGTTGTTGCTCGAGCTCGTGGGGAGGCGGCCGAGCCTCCTCACCTGACGCCCGCCTCAGGCGGGGCACGGAGGCCGCGGAGGAGTTCTCGCCCGGCCTCGTCTACGCGGGGATGTCGTTGGGCGTGATGCCGGCGCAGATGCTCGCGCAGACGCGGCCCGGCGCGCGCGGCGCGGTGTTCCTCCACGCGGCGGTGCCGCTCGAAGAGTTCGGCGGGTCGTGGCCGGACGGCGTGCCGCTCCAGATGCACACGATGGAGGCCGACGACTGGGGCGACGCGGACGTGGCGCGCGCCATCGCCGGGA
Organism: Actinomycetota bacterium; assembly: GCA_035634135.1. Taxonomy (GTDB): domain Bacteria; phylum Actinomycetota; class CADDZG01; order CADDZG01; family WHSQ01; genus JALZEG01. The sequence continues at coordinate 4,560 of DASQDO010000542.1, read as the reverse complement.
AGGTCCCGCACGCCGATCTGTTCCTCTACCCGGGGAGCAAGCACCTGTTCACGGATTCGAGCCGGCCCGACTACGACCAGGATGCCGCCGCCCTCGTCGGGGAACGCGTGCTGGCCTTCCTAGGGCGGCTCTAGCCCCCCTCGAGCCCACCGCGATCGCGGTGGTACGCGGTCTCCTCGTCGTCGCCGAGGCGGTGGAACCAGGCCGCGGCGCGCAGGTGGAGCCCGGAGCGCACCTCGGCATCCAGCCTCTCGTACACGTAGTCGCGGACGCTGCCGTGGAAGAACGCGGAGACGCCCTGACGGCTGCGCGTGGCGACGTAGGAGCGGACCAGGCGGTGGCTCGCGTCCTGCACCGCGCCGCGCGTCTGGCGGGCGACGTATGCCAGTGCGTCGTCGGAGAACCTGCCCCGGAAGATGCTCGCGGCTTCGAGGATCCCGCGGTCGTCGGAGTCGAGCAGCTCGGTGATGTTGCTGAGCAGGAAGGCCTGGACCTCCTCGCGGTCGATCAGCGCCTCGACGCCCCGTGCGATCTCCGCCGGAGTCGCGCTCTTGAGCCACGACGCCGAGAGCTTGACGAGGTGGGGGTTGCCGCCGGTCCACGCGTGGATCTTGGCGATCGTCTCGCGCGGCCGCCGCGTCCCCGCGTGCAGCAGCAGCCGTTCGGTCTGTTCGAGGCGGAACGGCGGGACCTCGATCGCGGCCCGCGCGTGCGCGGTCCCCGGCCGGTGGCGGCTCGAAGTGATCAGCCGCAGCGTCGGCGTGCGCACCAGAGCCTCGTCGAAGAACCCGCTGATCGGGAGGTCGTCCTCGACCGTCTGGTAGTCGTCCAAGACGACGAGGGCGTTCGTGTCGGCGAGGGCGCGCAGCGCGATCCTCGACGCGACCGCGCTGTCGAGGGCGGCCACGTTCGGCGTCACGTACGTCGCGAGGTCGGTCAGCCCCTGGCTCCCCAGCCACTGCCCGAGCTCGAACAGCACCGCGTGGAGCGTGTCGTTGACGCCGCGCCGGAACCGATACCACCACACCGCGCTCCGGCGGCTCTCCGCGATCGCGACCTCCGCGACGAGGCTGGTCTTGCCGATCCCGGGAGGCCCGTGCACGCGGGCGCTGCGGCCCTCGCCGAGCGTCTCGGTGATCGCCGCGACGAGGTCCGCGCGCGGGACGAAGTCGTCGATCGTCGGGATCTCCTCGGGGACGAACCGAGAGCGGAGGGGGCCGAGCGACAGCTGCGCCGTCAGCAGCGATATCGCGCGCCCGCGCTCGCGCGTGAGCTGACGCTCGGACAGCCCGAGCTTCGCCGCGGCCTGGTACAGCTTCGCCCCGTCGACGAAGCACGTGCGCAGCACCGCATGCGGGAGACGTTCGCCGGCCGAGGCGTCCGGCGGCGCGGCGAGCCGGTCGATCGTGTCAGTCAGAAAGCGCGCCGCAGCGCGGCCCACGTCCAGCGGCGTCGCGTCGGCCGGGAGGCGCCCATGCGCACGCAGGAGCGCGCGCACCTCCGGCGAGTCGAGCCGGTTCGGGTGGCGCAGGAGCCCGAGCCACCGCCGCACCTTCTCTTCGTCGAGCTGGAGCGCAGAGCTCATGCGTCGCCCGCTCGCAGCACGCGTGAGCCCGCGCTCGTCCGCACCATGGCCGGAAGTAAAGGTCGTGTGACACCGCGCTCCCGGCGTATTCGGGGAATCTGGCTAGTAGTTGGCGAGCCGGTGGCGACGCCTTGTTACACAGCCGCCGGAGATCGTTCGAGAGTAGGCGCGTTTGCCTTCGTTAGCGTGTGGTCAACACGAGGTGTGATCACAAGTCGTCACACGAGTCAACCTTTGGGGCTCGGTCCCGGGAACTCGCTCCACTCGAAGTGCATCCCGTCGGGGACCACCCACCGCCCGCCCCACGTGAAGCCCGCGGACTCCATCACGCGGACGAGACGCAGGTCCAGGTCCGCCTTCGTGCCGTAAGCGTTCTCGGTCACGTTGAGGTCCACGGCGATGCCCCAGGAATGGTGCGAGATCCGGCCGGCCGGGTTGCGATTGATGAAGCGCGGGCTGTAGCAGCCGCCGAAGTCCGCGGGGTCGATCGCGAACGAGAGGTTCGACCCGACCGCGCGCGTGAGCGCGCGCCGGAGCTGAGGGAACAGCGCGCGGTGACACGTGACGTCGCCGAGCAGCGGGACCCGCGCAGTCTTGACGTTCGCCTTCCTCCAGGCCGGGTCGACGTCGAGGAAGCCGTCGGCGCGCGGCGTGGCGGCGAACTCTCCGAACACCGACTTCACGATGAGCTGAGGGAGGACCGCGTCGCCGTAGCGCAGGAACGGGTTCTCACCCTCGGCGCGCATCTGGAGCTGGTCACCCGGCCCCAACAGCGACGTGATCGTCTTGCGGACGCTGCTCCGCAGCCGGGGTGACTTCGTCCGGATCAGCGCATACGTCTCGGTGCTCGGCCACTGCTTCGGCGCGGACTCCGACACGATCGCCTCGTAGCCGCCGGCGGCCGCGTCGCTGACGACGCCGCTCACCGTGAAGCGTCCGGCTTCGAGGCGGAGCACGGATCCCGGCGGAGTGCGCCGGAGCTCGGCCGAGGTCTCGGGCAGCAGCACGTCGCGGGGGCCGAGCGCGAGCACGAGGTCGCGCTCGCCGGCCGGGACGAACGAGGCGAAGTCGGCGGGGTCGACCGCCGCCACCTCCATCGGTATGGCCATCGGGGGCTTCGGCCTGTCGAGCAGGCTCCCGTCCGCGTCGAACGACGCGTGGAGCCAGTCGATCCCTGCGTGCACGACGGTGACAGCGGAGACGCCGCGCACGCCTTCGAGCACCGCTTCGGTACGCGCCGGCAGTCCGTCGCCCGTGGCCCATGCGAGCAGGACCTTGCCGCTGGGCCGCGGCATCACCACGGGGGCGCTCTTGGCGGGCGCCTCGGTGACGACGATCGGAGCCGGCGTGGTCGAGGGGCGGCGCTCGCGGCCGACGCCGTCCGCGCCGAGGATCACCGCGCCGCATGCGAGGGCGCCCAGGGCACCCCACGCGACGCGCGCCAGTGCCGGCCGCGGCGTCACCGCAGGCCTTCGGCGACCGCGGTCGCGGTTCCGAGGTCGCCCGACGGGACCGTGACGGCCACGTGGACGCCGCCTTCGATCCACTCGAGCACGCCGCGCTCCGCGAACCAGCGGGCGTCGACCTCACCGACCGGGACCACGACCGGGGTCTCCGAGGTCGGTGTCAGCAGGCCGGCGGGCTTCGACTGCGTCACCTGTATGCCGCTCCCGCCGTACTCGGCCTCCGCGTGCCGGAAGAAGAACGACACCGACGTCTCGCGTAGCGAGTGCGAGAGCAGGACCGTCGCCGGGCTGTAGCCGCGGGGGACGTAGCCGGGCCGGCGCGCGAAGGGGGCCCGGCGCAGCGCCTCGGCGGCGTCGACGCGTTCGATCACGGCCCCCTTCCGAGTCGTCACCTGCGGCGGGATCTTCGTGCCGTCGACGCCGAGCGAACCCGCGACGCGCAGCAGGTCGTCTCGCGACAGGTTGGACTCGAGCTGCACGTGCAGGCCCGAGTCGAAGATCTCGACGCGCCGCTTCAACGACGCGTCGGCAGGCTGGTAGTACGCCCACCCCGAAGGCGTCCGGATCTCCTCTGCCGTCAGCAGATGGCCGAGGTCGGCGCGCTCCGCCGGAGCCGACGACACCTTGAGCCACGTCATCCCGCGTGCGTAGCTCAGCATGGTCTTGCCGTCGGCGGTCGTGCCGGAGCGATAGGGGACCAGGCCGGCGGTGTAGCCGGGGGCCAGCCCCGACGGGAGCTCGGCCGCGGGCTCCTCGTCCCACCCACCCGGCTTGAACGCACCGCGGCGCGGTACCGAGAACGTCCCCGGCCCGAAACCGTCGGGGACCGAGAAGCTCTGCGCCCGGACGTCCAGCAGCGGCGGCCGCCCGGGCCTCGTCACGGTGAACCGCAGCGGGAACGAGGTCTCGGCGTCGAGCCACACGTCGACGCGGTCGGTCGCTGCGAACGTGCGCCACGACCCACCGGCCTGGATCGACGTGACGAGGGGCAGGGCCTGGCGGTAGTCGAGGACGATGCGATGCGCTCGCCGGCCGAGGACGGTCTCGCGCGCGGAGACCTCGAACCCGCCCGACGACGCGATCGTCTCGAGCGGCACCACGATGTCGGTCGGGAGCGCGGTCGTCCCGTCGAAAGGCTGCCGTCCCTCGATGCCCCTGCGCTCCCGCACGACGAGCGAGCAGGCGGGCAGGGCGGGCGTCGGGCAGGAGGTGGTCTCGGCCATCCACCACCGGCGGCCGTTCGCGACCACCGTCACGTCGTTCGACGGCCACCTGCCTTCGGGATAGCTCGTGTGGTCGCGGACCTCGAGGCGGAACCTCTCGGGCGCCTCGAACCTGACCCGGGCGGTCATCTCCCTCGCGTCGACGTCGGGATGCCCGCCCCGTTCGATGATCGCGACGCGCGCGTCGTAGGCGCCGAGCTCGAGCGCCGCGGCCCTCACGTCGCTCTTGATCACGGACGCGGCAGCTACGTCGCGGGGGCCCTCTCCCCACGGGAGCGACGCGCCG
>DASQDO010000541.1:0-3168 GCA_035634135.1 Actinomycetota bacterium | reverse complement strand
CGGAGCCCCTCCCGGTGCCCGCGCCGGGGCCTTCGGTCGCCCCCGTCACGACCCGCCGGTTCGAGCTTCCGGTGCTCGGCGACTTCTCGGTCTCGCCGGCGCTGCCCGACACGGAGCTGACGACGGTCCGGTCACCGAGGCTGCGCGCCGGCAAGGGGAGCGTGGCGTTCTTCGCCGTAGCGCGCCCGCGCGTGCCCGTGAGGTGCATCGCCCAGGTGCGGCTGGGGCTCCCGGTCGAAGGATGGACGGACAGCGCGGGCGAAGAGCTTGCGGTCTATCCGTCGCAGGTGGTGAACGCGTTCCGCAAGCGCAACGGTGACCGCTACGGCTACTCCGGCTCCCTCCTAGACGTGCGGCCGCGGGCGACCTTCGTCGGCCACGTCGAGGGATGGGCCGAGTGGGACGTCACTGCGATCGTCAAGCGATGGGTCGGCGGCGTCTTCCCGTCGCGCGGCATGCGTGTCCCTCGCAAGGGACCGGTGGTGCTGGCGCTGCGCGACGCCGACGGCGCCGAACCGCTGGTCAGGGTCGCCGTCGGCTCGGTCGAGGCACCGCGCCCACCCGCGGTCGTCGCGCGCGTCGAGAAGGAGTGTCCCGGCTAGAGGACGTGCCTGACGTACCTGCGGCCGTTCTCGCGATTCGGCGCGAGGTCCATGCAACCGTGCCGCTTCGCGCACAGATCGTGCCGGCCTTCGACGAACGACATGACGTTCCACTCGTAGCGCTCGAGCCCCCGCCTCTTGAGCAGCTTCGGCGGGAACGCGACCTTGACGGTGCGCCGGTCCGGCCGCCAGAGCGCGACCCGCGCGAGGCGTTTGGGAGGGTCGCCGAGCGAGTTGTACATGGTCGCGACGAGCCCGCCGCGCTTGTAGAAGATCCTCAGCATCCGCTCGTTCGGCCCGTCGGGATGGCCGCGCCTGTCGAACTGGACGACGACGTAGCCGCGGTGGCGGAGCCTCTTGACGGGCCAGGCCCGGTGGAGCCGGATCGTGTGGACGACCTGCGCAACGCCCTTCGGGCCGATGCGGTGGCCCTGGGCGATCCGGGCGATGTCGAGGGGGCCGCGGGCCTCGTTCCCGTCCCGCCACCGCCGCGTGTCGGCCACCGCTCCGGTTGCCCCGACGAGCATCGCAGCGACCAAGAGGACGACCGACATGCGTCTCATGCGGCGGATGATCCCACGCCGCACGTCCGAGCTCACGTCGTGGCCGGAACGGGGTCGCCGGAATCGGGCGGCGCGCCGGCAGGATCTTCGGACGCGCCATTCCAATCGGTTCCTGCCCACAGGTCTCCGATGCGATCGATCGCGCCTGGGTCTTCGTCGAACGGAGTTGCCCAGTACTCGGAATGGGCACGGAGGCCGCGCAGGGCGAGCTTCTGCCACGCCGAGAGCTTCTCGGTCGTCGTCGCGTAGACCCTCTCGGTGGGCAGGAGGATCTCGCCGTCTTCGCCGCACGGAGCGATGCAACGGCCGTCGTTCTGCACCGTGGGCGCACCGGTCAGGTTGGACGAGAGCACGTCTAAGGGCGACCAGACGTTGATCCAGTCGCCGCCCCAGGGCGACCGGCCCTCCCAATAACCCGGCCAGAAGGTGCCTATGGTCACGACGGGCGAGCCGATCGTGACGAGCCGGTCGATGACGTCTGCGGGTCCCTGTGGGACCTCGGCGGGCGCTATGCGATAGAGCGTGTCGAGCGCCAGGATCGACCCGAAGCTGTAACCGACGATGTCGACGGCCGTGTACCCGGATTCGGCGAGCTGGCAGACGAGCGAGTACAGCCGCCCCGTTTGGGCGTCGCGCCCGTATCCCTCCGACAGGTATCGGACGGCGGCTACGAGCTCTCCCGCGGCGTTGTTCACGTGCCCCGACACCTCCTTGGGCGTGACGCTGATCCCGACGGTCGTGAGCACGACGGCGACACCGGCTAGGTACCCGGCCAGAGCGTCGACGGTCTCTCCTTCCGTCAGCAGCGTCGCACCCTGCGCGAGGGCTGCCGCCGCCACGAGGACGGCGTCCAGAGACATCAATCCCAAGGCGGCGAATCCGATGCCGAGCTGGATGCGGTGTCCCACGTCGGAGCTCGACAGCGTCAGCCACGCCCCGAAGAGCCACAGGAGGCCCGCGATCAGGAGGACCTCACCGATGACGTCGGCTCTCCACGTGCGCCACGGGTCGGCGGCGAGCATTGCGCCCACGATCACCGCCGCGGCGCCGAACGACACGGCTCCGCGAATCCGCCGAGATTGCGCCCCGGACCCTTCCGGACCTTCGGACCCTTCCGGGTCCTCGGGCAGGGCCTCGTCCTCGGGGCTGCCGTTCGCGCCGGCTTCGTCACCGGCCCCGAGGCTCGACAGCCTTGCGGCGGCCATGAGCGCGAACGCCGCAGAGATCGCTGCGGTGGCCCCCACGGCGTTGGACGCCCACCATTCCTCGGGGTCGAAGATCAGATACGCGGCTGTGATCACGAGGAGGGCAAGGTTCAGCGGGACGCCCCAGACCAACCAGCGCGCTCCGTCGGGCCGCCACCCCTTCGTGAAAGAGCGCGCAAGGCGAGCGAGGTTGACGAAGACCGTCAGCAGCAGGTTCGCCACCTTCGCCGACGCGCGCTGAGCCTTGAAGCGACGGGAGAACGAGTCCGAGTACGCGTACTCGTAGACGCCGATGGCGCTCGCCGCGGCTCCGTCTTCTCGTACGATCGTGACACCCGGCGCGACCGTCTTCGTCGTGGCGGCCCCGAAGCGGACGGTCTCGCCCTCGTCTTTCACGGAGTACCTGACCGATGCCGCGGGGTCGCTCAGGTTGAGGACCAGGGCCAGTCGCGTGGCGAAGTCGTTGAAGGATCGCCCGGGTGTGTGGCCCAGGTGCGGCACGTACACGATCGCGCGCGTCCGCACCGGCGCGTCGGCCTCGCCGTCGCCTGTTTCCGAACCCTGGTTCTCGACAGGCTCCTCTGTCGTGCCGTCCGTGCTAGCAGCATCCGCCTGCTGCGTCATCGCGCCCCCACCCCCGTCGACCGCCGGGTCAACTCTGCGTCCCGGCCGGCGTTTCCGTCAACGGGGTTCGGTGGGCGCGGCTACATCTTGCGGAAGACCGCCACTACCTTCCCTACGATCTCGGTTCCCTGCGGGGCCTCGAACGGCTGCAGCGCCGGGTTCGCCGGCTCGAAC
>DASQDO010000540.1:0-6534 GCA_035634135.1 Actinomycetota bacterium | reverse complement strand
GATCGTGGGGGTCGAGGAGCTGAAGGCGTGCAGGCCCGGCGTCAGGGTCGTGAACACCGCGCGCGGCGGGATCATCGACGAGTCCGCGCTCGTGGAGGCAGTCCGCAACGGCACGGTCGCGGGGGCGTCGGACGACGTCTTCGACGGCGAGCCCGTCACCGAGCACCCGCTGTTCTCGCTCCCGAACGTCGTCGTGACGCCGCACCTCGGTGCTTCGACCGCGGAGGCCCAGGACAAGGCCGGCATGGCGATAGCCGAGCAGGTCCTGCTCGCGCTCCGCGGCGACTTCGTACCCTTCGCCGTCAACATCGACCTCGGCCCCGACATCCCCGAGCCCGTGCGGCCCTACGTCCAGCTCGCGGAGCGACTGGGTCGCGTCGCGGTGGCGCTCTCCGGCTCGGGCGTCGAGTCCCTCCGGTTCGAGTACCACGGGGGCCTCGCCGAGCAGGACACGCGGGCGCTCACGCTCTCGGGCCTCAAAGGCGCGTTCTCGGCAGTCGTGCACGAGCCCGTGACGTTCGTCAACGCGCCCCTGCTCGCGAAGGAGCGGGGGATCGCGATCGAGGAGTCCAAGTCGTCGCAGTCGCTGGACTACGTCAACCTGATCGAGGTGCGCGCGTCGTCCGAGGACGAGACGGTCTCGGTCGCCGGCGTCCTCGTCGGCAAGCGCGACACCGAGCGGCTCGTCCGTGTCTACGGCTACGACCTCGACATGGCGTTCGCGCCGGTGATGGCGTTCTTCCGCTACGTCGACCGCCCCGGTGTCGTCGGCATCGTCGGCACCCTCCTGGGCGAGGCGTCGATCAACATCGCGAACATGCAGGTCGGACGGCAGACCGTCGGGGGCGAGGCCCTCATGGGTCTGGCGGTCGACTCGCCCATCCCTCAGGATGTCCTCGAGGGCATCGTTTCGAAGGCCGGCCTGAGGGACGCCCGGCTCATCACGGTCGAGACCTAGGAGCTCACGCGCATGCCGATCAGCACCGTCGAGAAGATCTGGATGAACGGCGAGCTCGTCGCGTGGGAGGACGCCAAGATCCACGTGCTCAGCCACGCGCTCCACTACGGGACCGGCGTGTTCGAGGGGGTCCGTTGCTACGAGACCGCCCGCGGCCCGGCGATCTTCCGGCTGCGCGACCACCTCGCGCGCATGGAGCGTTCGGCCCGCATCTTCATGATGGACATCCCCTACGCGATCGACGAGCTCGTCGAGGCGACGCGTGAGCTCGTCCGGATCAACGATCTGAGGTCGTGCTACGTGCGCCCGATCGCGTACCGGGGCTACGGCGAGATCGGCGTCAACCCGGAGGGGAACCCCGTCGACGTGTGCATCGCGGTGTGGCCGTGGGGGGCGTACCTCGGCGAGGAGGCTCTGACGAAGGGCGTGCGCATGACCGTCTCTTCGTGGCGGCGGCACGACCCGAACATCATCCCGCCGCAGGCGAAGGTGACCGGCGCGTACATCAACTCGGTGCTGGCCAAGGTCGAGGCGCTCGACAAGGGCTTCGACGAGGGGATCATGCTGAACCCCCAAGGCTACATCTCCGAGGCGACGGGCGAGAACCTGTTCATCGTCCGCGACGGCGAGCTCCTGACGCCGCCGCTCGCGGCCGGGCCGCTTCCCGGGATCACCCGCGACTCGGTCATCGCGATAGCGCGCGACCTGGGGATCACGGTCTTCGAGACGATGCTGACGCGGGCTGACCTGTACCTGGCGGAGGAGATGTTCTGCGTCGGCACGGCGGCCGAGGTGACGCCGGTGCGTGAGGTCGACGGGCGTGTGATCGGGGACCCGGGCCCGGTGACGCAAGCCCTGCAGCAGCGCTACTTCCAGATAGTGAAGGGCGAGGACGACAAGTACGCGGAGTGGCTCGACTACGTCAGCTGAGGCTCTCCGGCGTCACCAGGCAGAACGGGTGCCCGTCCGGGTCCGCGTAGACCCGGAACCCGATCGGCTTGTCCGATCCCTCCAGCAGCGTCGCCCCCAGCTCGAGCACCGCAGGCTCCGCCGCGTCCAGGTCGTCCACCAGCACGTCGACGTGCATCTGCTGGGGGGCCTCGGGGCTCGGCCACCGCGGCGCGACGAAAGAGTCCACGCGCTGGAACGCGATCGTGACGTCGCCTTCGAGCGTCACCCAGTCCTCTGCATCCTCGACCCGCTCGAGCCCCAGGAGCCGCTCGTAGAACGTCGCGAGGCGGCGCGGGTCGGGGCAGTCGATCACGAGGGAGTGCCAGCGGCCTACCATGCCCACGAGCATCGCATCCGAACGCGACCCGAGGAGGCAGCGTGGGACAAGGAGCCATGGATCTCGTAGCGCAGGCGAAGGCAGAGGTCGAGAACCTCACCCCCGACCAGGTGGCGGCAGAGCTCGAGAGCGGCGACGCCCTCCTCGTCGACCTGCGCGAGCCCGCCGAGCGTGAGGCGGCGTCGATCCCGGGGACGGTCCACGTCCCGCGCGGGATGCTCGAGTTCGCCGCCGACCCGGACCTCCCGGCCCACAAGCCCGAGCTCCAGCGCGAGAAGCGCGTGATCCTGCACTGTGCGTCGGGCGGACGTTCGGCCCTCGCCGCGAAGACGTTGAAGGACATGGGCTACTCGAACGTCGCCCACCTCGAGGGTGGGATCAACCGGTGGGCCCAGGAGGGCAAGCCGGTAGACACCGCCTGACCCAGCGCGACCAACCCGGTACCCGTCACGTCCTAAGGGGCGTATGACCGCACACCAGGGGACTGCCGACGGATCCGAGCTCCGCAGCGACGCGGCGGGCAGGCTCGAGCGCATGTACGCGACGCACATCGCGGCGGCGGTCCGGCTCGCGTTCCTGATCACGGGCGACGGAGAGCAGGCCCGCGACATCGCGCAGGACGCGTTCGTGAGGGTCGCGGCGAGGTTCGCCGAGCTGCGCGACCCCGAAGCCTTCCCCGCATACCTGCGGACCGCGGTCGTGAACCGCAGCCGGGATCACCTCAGGAAGCTGCGGACGCACCGGAGGTTCCTCGCGCGTCATCCGCGGCGCGAGGCGGTCTCGTCGCAGCCCGACGTCGAAGGCAAGGACGCGCTGTGGAAGGTGCTCCAGACGCTGCCGGTCCGCCAGCGAACCGCGCTAGTCCTCCGCTACTACGAAGACCTGTCCGAGCGTCAGATCGCTCACGAGCTGGGAACGACCGAGTCCGCCGTGAAGTCGCTGCTGACGCGCGGGCTGGGCCAACTACGCGGCGAGCTGCGAGGTGAGACGTGGAGCGGATAGAGCTCGAGCTGAGAGAGCTGATGACGGAGCGGGCGGCCGGCGCAACGGAGGTGCCCGGGATGAGACCGACGCTGCGCCGGGCGCGCCGGCGGCAGGCCGCGACGGTCGTGCTCGCGGCGTCCGTCGCGGTGGCCGTCGCGGGCGGGGTCGTCGGCGCACGGACGGTGCTGCGCGACGAGCCGGCTCCGCGCATCGCGGCCCCCACGGAGGAAGGGACGTACTCGTTCCGGTCCACGCCGGGGACGGCCCCGGTCGTCGCGACGGGCGAGTTCCGCGGCGCGAGCTGGGAGCTCACCGCCACGTCGCTCGAGGACGACATCGGGTCGGTCGAGCTTGCACTCGTCGTGACGCGGGACGGTGTCGAGGCACGTGAGCGCGTGGGCGTGTACCCGGGTGACTCTGCCGTCGCTGCACAGACCCTCTTGGAGACGGACCTCCTCGACGGCGCGTCGGCGGTCTTCGGAGCGGTGATCCCCGAGGTCGCCGGTGTCGACGTGCGGGTGGCCGGCAGGGACGACGTCGCCATCTCCGCCCACCGGTTCCGAGGCGAGCGACGCCTGGGCTCCGTCGACTACTACCTTGCGTTCGTCCCCGGCGGATCACAGGGTTTCGTGCATGCCCGAGACGAGCTCGGGATCGATCTCGGGACGTCCGGGTACGGGGGAGCGCAGGTCTCGCCCCGGATCGTGTCGAGCGGAACGGCCGGCGACGAGAGGTGGACGCTCGATTTCGCCGGGGGGGTGGGCGAGGGGGGCCGCGACTGCTTCCAGTTCTCCAGCGAGACCGACACGGGCACGATCTGCCTCACCCCCGAGGACGCGCTGGCGGACGAGCCGATGGCGATGCTCGTCTTCGAGCCCGCGGGGGCGCTGGGCATCGTCGGGATCATCTCGGACGACGTCGGCTACGTGCGGCTCGTGACCGACGAGGGGGCCGAGCACGACCTGCCGTGGTCGCAGGCCCCCGCCTCCCATCGTGACGAGTGGCCGGTGCGCATCGTGACGGCCGGGCTCGATCCCGCCGCCTCCGGACGGTTCCTGGTCTACGACGGAGCGGGCGAGCTGATCGACGAGCAGCCGTTCACGGGGACGCCCCGCGAGTAACGCCGGCTACAGCTGCCAAGTGTCGTCGACGATGATCGGGATCGTCTTGCCGTCCTTCGTGACGCCCTCGATCGTCACCTCCGGCCCCCCGATCATGAAGTCCGTGTGGATCTTCGAATAGTTCACCCCGGCCTCCACCTGTTCGTCGGGGCTCAGCGAACCCGCCCCCTCGACCGCGAACGTGAAGCCGGCCCCGATCGCGATGTGCGAGGTCGCGTTCTCGTCGAACAGCGTGTTCTTGAACGTCACCCCGGTCGCGCCCACCGCGGACGCCTTGTCGACCAGTGCGACCTCGCCGAGGAAGCGGCCGTTGTCGTCCGTGTCCATCTGCGTTCGCATGACGTCGGCGCCCGAGCTCGCGTTCACCTCGACGGCCCTGCCCCCGTCGAAGCGCATCTCGAGGTCGTTCACGATCACGCCCTCGGCTTCGAGGACCAGGGGACGGGTGGATCGCACGGTCCCTCGAGTTCGACGGCGGTCGGGCGTGGTGAAGACCTCCTCCGTCGGGATGTTCGGGATGTGGGGCTGCCCCCACGCCGTCTCGAAACGCGCGCTCATCCACCGGCTTCCGGGGAGCAGCCCGACGGTGAGGTCAGTCCCGGGCCCCGTGTAACGCAGGCCGTCCAGCCCCAGCTCGTTCAGCGCATCCGCCCGCGCCCCGAGCGTCGCGACGTGCTCGCGCCATGCCGTCACCGGGTCGTCCTCGTAGAGACGGATGGCGCGCGCGACGGCGTCCCACAACCTGTCCAGGTCCGGCTCGCCGAACACCGCTTCGGCCCACCCCTCGTTGGGATAGGCGACGATCGCCCACGCGACCGTGCGCTCGTTCACCTGCTTCGTCGACTCCTCGCGCAGCTCGAGCATCCGGGCCTTTCCGACGCGGGCCGGGTCGAGGTCGGAGAACAGCTCCGGCTCGGGATCGCCGACGATCCACACGGAAGCGGCCCTGTCCTCTGCGAGGTCCTTCGCCTGTTGCAGCAGGTGCGGAGGCGTCCACGTCAGCACGTCGTCGGGCGCGTGCTCGATCATCGCCTTGCGCACGTGCTGGTCGCCGTACGACACCTCGACGTGACGCGCGCCGGCGGCGTACGCGGCGCGCGCGACGGCACGTGCGAACGGAGCGTGCTCTACGACGGTCTCTACGAGCAGACGCTGGCCGGGCTGGAGGTTGCACCCGGCGCGTACGGTGAGGTCTGCGTACTTCTCTACGAGCTGTTGTCTGTCCATCGGCAGACCATACGACCGGCCCCGGGCCGGCCCGTCAGTTGCAGAGTGGATCCGGCAGGTCGCACTCCTCGTCGTCGTCGAGGTGCACGTGGAACAGCCGGTCCAAGTCTCGTGGCGGATCGACGATCGGAAGGGACAGACGCGTCTGCGACTCCGTCCAGTCGATCTGGAACATCGCGCAGTCGTCCGGCGTGGCCGGGTCGGCCCCCTCGCACGTGGCCGGTGCCTTGGGCACGTGCCACTCGAGGATCTCCGTCGCGATCTGCAGCCCGATGACGTGCCCCTTGCGGAACACGTAGTCCTGCGGCTTCATGACGATCGTCGCTCCGAACGACTCGCCCGGTGTGACCTCGACCTCTTTGTCGAGGCCGTTCCGGTAGCGGCTGTCGAGGAACCCGCGGGTGACACCGACCATCGCCTCGGTGCACTGGTTCGCGTCGCCGGCCTGCACCGCGTTCGGGTCGCAATAGGTCGTGTGGTTGCCGCCGTAGTTGTAATGGGCGGCCGGCTCGACGTCGACCAATACCGGCGTGATCGGGACCCACCTGCGCTTGACCGTCGACCACAGCCTGACCTTCGGCGTGCCGAAGATCCTCACGTCGCGATCCAGCATCGGGGTCTCGAACCACCACCAGTCGTGGTGGCTGCGGGCGTGGTGGTTCATGTGGCTCTCGGTGTTGATGCCCGCGGAGGGGAAGGCCGCGACGCCGGGCGGCTTGCCGGGGAAGAGCACCGGCTCCGACGGCAGCAGCTTCCAGTTGTAGTGCTTGTCGGCAAAGGATTCCTGGGCGATCAGCTCGATGTTGCGGACCTTGGGCATGCCCTTCTTGAAGCCCAGCGCACCCTCGTAGTCCGACGTCTGGCTGATCACGCTCGGCAGCTTGTCGATGCCGTTGTCGACGCCTTTGAGGTAGTGGTCCATCCACATCTCGACGTGCTTTTCGTACTGCCCGCCG
>DASQDO010000539.1:0-4449 GCA_035634135.1 Actinomycetota bacterium | reverse complement strand
GTTGCGGGGTACGACGAGATAGTGCTGGGCGGGATATTGAGTTCGGCCGATGTCCTCGTCGGAGCGGTTCAGGAGGAAGTCCTAAATCGGGTCGGATCGGCGGCGCACGTAACGACACAGCCCAGGCTCGCTGTAGCTCGGGGAGCAATCGAACTCGCCCGTAGCGAGACCCGACCTCTCTTCGAGGAGCAACTCAATCTGTCCGGTAGCCGGGCGGGGACTGCGTAGCACTCCTGGCCTCGCCGTGTCTCCGTTAGATCTGTCAGGGCCCCGCGCTGCCGCCGCTGGAGTGCCACCTCCGCCCTCGGCTCTCGCCGGGCTTCGGCGGCCCGAGGCCCGTCGCCGCCTGGATCCTGCGCTGACGGCCGAGGGCCGCGGCGAGCGAGTGGCCGGCCTTGCGGTCGGCGGCGATCTCGGCGAGGTCGAACGCCTCCTGGGCGACGACCGTGATCCCGACCGCACGGGGGTCGGTGCGCTGCGTCCGCGACGCGCCGCCCCTCTTTCGCACGATGCCCTTGAACAGCAGGAGCCACGAGTGGAAGACCGTGCGGGCGCAGCGGGCCTGGACCCGCTCGAACACCGTTATGTCCATCGGGCCCGTGGGGTCGTCGAGCGTGACGAAGATGATCCGCTGTCCCGAGCGGATCGCCGGGGTCTGGCTCGACACCTTCACGCCGGCGACCCAGACCTGCGCGTCGTTCTTCTGGGCCGCGAGGCGGTCGGCCGGGACGCAGCCGATCTCGGCGAGCAGCGGCCGGTAGAGGTCGAGCATGTGCCGCCGCGCGTCGATCCCGGTGATCTCGAGCTCGGCCTCGGTCTCCTCGAGCTCCGAGTACTCGGGGAGGCCCGGCAGCGTCTCGGCGATCGGCTCCTCCAGGTCGAACGCCAGCTGCGGCGGAGACTCGACCGCGACGCGCTTGCGGCGGCGGGTTCTCTTCTGGGCCGGCGTCCTCGTCGTCAGGTCTACCGCTCGCCACAGCAGCTCGCGGCGGGTGCGCGCTCCTTTGATCGAGTCGAGGGCGCCTAGGTGGACGAGGTTCTCCAGGACCGGGCGGCTGACCGTCGCCTTCCGCCACAGGTCTTCGAGTGATTCGTAGGGACGGTGCTCGATCAACGAGTCGATCTCGGCTTCCGTTATGTCGCGGACCTCGCTCAGGGCCAGCCGGATCCCGACCTTGTCGCCGGCCCGTTCGACCCGGTAGGTCGCGTGCGAGGCGTTCACGTCCACCGGAAGGATCGGCGTCCCGAAGTGGCGGGCGTCGGCGACGATCAGCCGCCTCGGGTACATGCCGGGGTCGTGCGTCAGGATCCCCGCCAGGAACTCGGCCGGGTAGTGGGCCTTCAGCCACGTCGACAGGTAGGTCGGGAGCGCGAACGCCGCCGCGTGGGCCTTGCAGAAGCCGAACGACGCGAAGGCGAAGACCTCCTTCCAGAGCTCGTCGGCCTGGCCTCGCGTGAACCCGTTCTGCACGGCCGAAGCCTTGAACCAGCTCTCGACGCTGGAGTCCGGCGGCGTGATCTCGATCGGCTGCGCGACGCCCTCCCAGATCACGCGGCCCGGCTGGTCCGCGTCGAGGTGGCGCCGCACGTAGTCGGCGTCGTCCAGCGAGCAGCCCGTCGCCGCGGCGATGACCCTGATGACCTGCTCGTGGTACACGACGACGCCGTTGGTCTCGGCGAGGATCGGGCGGAGCTTCGGGTGGACGTAGCGGGTCTCCTCGAAGCCGTGGCGGCGTTCGAGGAACGGGCTCACCATGTCGGACTTCACCGGGCCGGGCCGGAACAGCGAGATGTCGACGATCAGGTCCTCGAAGCGTCCGGGCTGGAACCGTGCGAGCAGCTCGCGCTGGCCCGGCGACTCGATCTGGAAGCAGCCGAGGGTCCGCGACGACCGCACGAGGTCGAACGTCTTGTCGTCGTCGTGCGGGAGCCGGTCGAGGTCGATGGTCTCGCCGCGGGCCCGCTTGATCTCGGCGACCGCATGCGCGATCGACGACAGCATCCGCACGCCGAGGACGTCGAGCTTGACTAGGCCGAGCTCCTCGACGTCGTCCTTGTCGGCCTGGAGCATCGTGAAGCCGCCGAAGCTCTCCTGCATCGGGACGCGGTCGGCGAGGTCGTTCGCCGACAGGATCACGCCCGACGGGTGGAGCGCGAGGTGGCGCGGGAACCCGTCGATCTCGATGCAGAGCCGGAAGAGCTGCTCGAGCTGGCCCGCGTCCAGGTTGCTGTTCGCTAGCTCGGGCAGCCGCTGGATCGCCTGCGGGATGTCACTCGCACGGACCCTCGGGAAGGCCTTGGCGACGAGGTCGATCTCCTCCGGAGGCAGGCCGAGGGCCTTGCCGACCTCGCGGATCGCCATGCGGGCCCGGAACGTGTCGACCATGCAGCACATCGCGGTCTGGTCGGCGCCGTAGGTGTCGAGGACGTGGGCGAGGACCTCCTCGCGGCGGTGCGATTCGACGTCGACGTCGATGTCGGGGAGCTCCTCGCGCCTCGTGTTCATGAAGCGCTCGAACAGCAGGTCGTAGCGAACCGGGTCGACGTCGGAGATCCCGAGCAGGTAGCAGACGAGCGAGCCGGCGGCGCTCCCCCGGCACGCACACCTGATGCCGAGCTTCGTCTTCACGTGGTCGACGATGTCGGCGACCATCAGGAAGTAGCTGGGCCAGCCGAGCTTGTTGATCATCCGGAGCTCGTGCTGCAGACGGTCCTCGACCTCGTTCGTGATCCGGTCGAAGCGGCGGTAGACGCCCTCGTAGCAGCGGCGTTCGAGGACCCATTCGGGGAGGTCGCCCTCGGGGAGCTCGAAGTCCGGGAAGTGGTAGGTGCCGAGGTCGAGCTCGAAGTCGCACTCGTCGGCGATCCGCCGGGTCTCGTCGGCGGCCTCGGGGGCGTCTGCGAAGAGGGCCCGCATCTCGGCGGGGTCCTTCAGGTAGTACTCGGAGTTCGGGCGGAGCGCGTGCGTGCGCGAGAGCGGGACGATCTCCTTGATCGAGTGGAGGAGCTCGTGGACGCCGGCGTAGCGCGGGGTCGCGTAGTGGACGTCGTTCGTGGCGACGGGTCTCGTGTTCGATTCCCGGGCGACCGCGAGGAGCCGGTCCCGGAGCATGCGGTGGCCGTAGCCGCGATGGTCGAAGACCTCGAGGCGGTAGCCGGGACCGATCTCGTCTCGCCATCTCTTCGCCGCCTCGATCGCGCCGGGGATGTCGCCGGCATTCGCCTTGCGCGCGACCTCGCCGCGGCTACAGCCGGAGAGGACGAACAGTCCCTCGGCCCGCTCGGCGATCTTTGTTCGTGTGGTCTCGGGGCGGTCTCGTTCGTGGGAGAGGTGGGCGTCGGAGATGAGCCGGCAGAGGTTGGCGTAGCCGGTCGCGTTCTTGGCGATCACCGTCACGTGATCGAGACCGTTCCAGTTGGTACCCGCCGCCTCCGGACGCCCGCCGCTCCGCTCCTCCACACCGTTTTTTAGTCGTCGCTCCGGGCGGGCGTCCTCCGGCGGCTCCCTCCGTACGGTCAGTTCCACGCCGTATATCGGTTTGATTCCTGCGCTGCGGCAGGCTTTCGTGAAGCGGACTGCTCCTGTCAGGGAGTCGTGGTCCGTCATTGCTATTGCTTCGTAGCCCTGGTCTTTGGCGAAGTGCGGCAGGACCTCGGCTGGTATCGCTCCGTCTCTCAGCGACCAGACCGTGTGCGCATGTAGGTGGACGAAACCGCTCATGCGGTCGTCCCCGCGGTTAGGCCTCGGCGGCTAGGGCCGTTCCGCTCGCCTTCGCTATCAGCTTGCCCGTCGAGGCGTCGGTGATCTCGGCCTCCGTGAAGATCACGCGGCGGCCCGCCTTCACGACGCGGCCCGTCGCTCGGAGCCGCGCACCCGCGGGGGCCGGGCGCAGGATCGAGAGGTTCATGTCGGCGAGGACGGGATAGCGGTCCTCGGGAAGGACGGTCGAGGCGACCCCGCCCAGCACCGCGTCGGCGAGGGCCGCGAGCATCCCGCCCTGGAGGTTGCCCGCGCCGTGGCAGTACTCCGAGGGGACCGTCCAGTCGTAGGCGACGCCGTCGGCGCTGCGGTCGAGCTCGAACCCGAGCGTCTCGTTCACCGGCATCCGCACGTCGCCGTCGCGCACGGCGTCCCACCGGGTCCTCGGCATGCGCGGGACGATACTTCCGTTCGGGTGGGATGGGCTCGGCCCGGCGCTCGTCGGGGATCGCGCCGGGGCCGTGCGCCCGCCTACCCGCACGGCCCCCGCGCGAAGCTCGTTCGACGTCTGTCGCCCCGGCGGCGCTTGGGGTTCCCGCAACTCCTTGGGGTTTACCCACAGTTGTCCCGAACGTCCCTCTGTTTATTTCAGAATTTCTTCTGAATCGAGCAGAGGGCGCCGGCGACCTCAGTCCCAGATCCGAGCGAGACACCAGGCCCCCTTCGTCCGGTCCTGGTAGACGTCGTAG
>DASQDO010000538.1:0-7161 GCA_035634135.1 Actinomycetota bacterium | reverse complement strand
CGGGACCACGACGTCCACCTGGCCGGGATGGTCGGCTAGCTCTCTGGCACTCCACCGCTGAGAGTGCTAATTCCGGTAGGATCGGGCCCATGCCCCCCGAGACCGAGCGCCTCACCGACCGCCGCGCGCTGATCCTGCGCGCGATCGTGTCGCACTACGTCGGGACCGGCGAGCCCGTCGGCTCGAAGGTGCTCGTCGAGAGGTACCGCCTCGGCGTCTCGCCGGCGACCGTCCGCAACGAGATGGCGGCCCTCGAAGACGCCGGCTACATCTACCAGCCGCACACCTCGGCCGGGCGGATCCCGACCGACGCCGGCTACCGGTACTTCGTCGACGAGATGCCGGAGGGCGCGCGGCTCCCGGCCGCCGAGGCCCACCGCATCCGGCAGTTCTTCGTCGAGCCGCGCTGGGAGCTCGAAGAGGCCCTGCGCCAG
The DNA here is from genome assembly GCA_035634135.1 of Actinomycetota bacterium. Taxonomy (GTDB): domain Bacteria; phylum Actinomycetota; class CADDZG01; order CADDZG01; family WHSQ01; genus JALZEG01. The sequence continues at coordinate 6,727 of DASQDO010000538.1, read as the reverse complement.
ACGGCCGCGCTCCTGTCGTCGCTCACGAACCATGCGGCGGTCGTGTTCGCGCCGGCGCTCGACCGGAGCCTGATCCGTCACGTCGAGCTCGTCGAGCTGCCCGGGGGCCGCGCCATGCTGATCGCGGTCACCGACACGGGCCGCGTCGAGAACCACGTCGTGATGCTGCCCGAGGACGTCGGGGAAGGCGACCTGCTCGCGGCGTCCGAGGGGATGGCCACGCTCCTGAACGGCGTGGCGCTCGAGGACGCGGCCGTCACGGTCCGGGAACGTTCCGGCGACCTGCCGCATCACCTCGGCCCGATGCTGCGACTGGCCGCCGATGCCTTCGACTCGCCTGCCGAGGTCAAGGCGCACGAGCGGTTCTTCCTGGAGGGGGCGTCGAACATCGTCGACGAGACGAAGTTCTCCGACCTCGAGAGCGTGCGCAAGGTCATCAGCGCGCTCGAGCACCGCAGGCTCCTGCTCGAGGTGCTCGCCGACGCGTTCTCGCTCGGCGGCGTCTCGGTCCGGATCGGCGCGGAGAACCCGGCGACCGAGATGCGCCTGTGCTCGATCGTCACGGCCTCTTACGGAACCGGCGAGAGCGCGCTGGGCTCGCTCGGCATCGTCGGCCCGACCCGGATGGACTACCGGCGGACGATCGCGGCCGTGCACGAGGTCTCGTCGCACCTCGGGCAGATGCTCGCCGGCCTGGGTATCTGACGGGGATGGCCGACTACTACGAGGTGCTCGGGGTCCCGCGGGACGCAACCCCCGACGACGTAAAGAAGGCGTACCGGAGGCTGGCGCGGCAGTACCACCCCGACGCGAACCCCGGCGATCCCGACGCCGCGGAGCGCTTCAAGGAGATCAACGCCGCGAACGAGGTGCTGTCCGACCCCGCGAAGCGTCAGCGCTACGACCGGTTCGGCGACGAGAACGCCGGCGCCGGTGGGTTCGCCGACTTCGGCAACATCTCCGACATCTTCGCCACGTTCTTCGGCGGCGGCTTCGGGGGAGGAGCGGCGCGGCGCGGGCCGGCCCGTGGCGCCGACGTCCTCGCCGAGATCGAGATCACCCTGGAGGAGGCCGCAGAGGGGGTCGAGCGCGAGGTCGAGGTGACGACGCTCGGGACCTGTGGCGAGTGTGGTGGCGACGGCGCCGCGCCGGGGACGTTTCCGACGCGCTGCTCCGACTGCGGCGGGACGGGCGAGCTCAGGTCGGTCCGCCGCACGATGCTCGGCAACGTGATGACGGCCGCGCCGTGCGCGCGCTGCGGCGGCACGGGTCAGGAGGTCACGACACCCTGCTCCGAGTGCGGGGGCCGCGGGCGCGTCGAGGTGACCGACACCCTCACGGTGCCGATCCCGCCGGGAGTCGAGGACGGGACGCGTCTGCGTGTGACCGGCCGCGGCGAGGCGGGCTTCCGCGGCGGGCAGTCGGGCGACCTCTACGTAGGCATCGACGTGCTCCCGCACGAGGTCTTCAGACGCGCCGGCGCCGACCTCGCGTGCGAGGTGAGCGTCCCGATGACGGTCGCGGCCCTCGGAGGGACGATCACGATCCCCACGCTGGACGGCGACGAGGAGGTCGACGTCGCACCGGGCACGCAGCCGGGTGAGGTCAAGCGCCTGCGGGGCCGGGGCATGCCGTATCTCGGGGGCCGCGGCCGCGGCGAGCTCGTGGCGCTGCTCAGGGTCGAGACGCCGACGGACCTCGACGACGAGCAGGTCGAGCTGCTCCAGCGCTTCGCGAAGCTGCGCGACGAGCACACCGGCACCAAGGGCTTCTTCGACAGGATCAAGGAAGCGTTCCAGTAAGCACGCACCCGTGGTTCTTCGCTCCGCCGGACGCGTGGCGGGACGGCGAGGTCGCGTTGCCCCGCGACGAGTCTCATCACGCGCTGAAGGTCTTGCGCGTCTCGCCCCCGGACGTCGTCACGGTTACGGACGGCCGCGGCGTGGTCGCGCGCTGTGCGGCCGTGCGCGTCGAGGGCGACCTCCTGGTCGCCGAGGTGCTCGAGCGCGACGTGCACCGGCGCCCCCGGCCCGAGCTCGTCGTCTACCAGGGTGCCGCCAAGGGGGCCAAGGCAGACGAGGTGGTCGAGAAGCTCGCCGAGCTCGGTGTCGCCGAGGTGCGCGTCTACGAGTCGAAGCGTTCGGTCGCGCGCTGGGACGACGCGAAGGTGGCGCGGCTGAACGAACGGTGGGAGGCGATCACCCGGTCGGCCGCGAAGCAGTCGCGCAACCCGTTCGTCACGCATGCCGTCGCCGGGCTGTCGTGGTCACAGGTCGTCGACGAGATCGGGCGCGAGCCCCTGCCGGTCGTGTTGTGGGAGGAGGCGACGCTGCCGCTGCGGACGGCTCTGCTCGACGGCGTCGAGCGGATCGCGTTCGTCGTCGGGCCGGAAGGCGGGCTCGAGCCGGCGGAGGCCGAAGCGCTGGCGAGGGCCGGAGCGCAGCTCGTGTCGCTCGGCCCCCACATCCTCAGGACCGAGAACGCCGCGCTCGTGACCGCGGCCGCGGTGCTGTCTCGCTACGGCGCCATCGGATAGTTTCGCCGTCCCATGCGAGTCGCGTTCTCCACCCTCGGCTGCAGGCTGAACCAGGCCGAGACCGACTCGATGACCGAGCAGCTCGAAGCACTCGGCGTCGAACGCGTCGCCGACGCGGCGGATGCGGGAGTCGTCGTCGTCAACACGTGCACGGTGACGCGCGAGGCCACGAAGGCGTCCCGCACGGCGATCCGGCGGGCGATCGCCGCGAACCCCGATTCGAAGGTCGTGGTGATCGGCTGCTACGCGGTGTCCGACCCCGACGAGGTCCGCGCGATCGAGGGCGTCGACCTCGTGCTGGGCAACGACGCGAAGGACTCCCTGCCCGAGCACCTCGGCCTGAGCGCGATGCCGGCACCGTTGATGCAGATCGGCATACGGCGCGAGGCGCCGCCGAAGATCAGGGCGAACCTCAAGGTCCAGACCGGGTGCGACGAGTGGTGCACGTTCTGCATCATCCCGACGACGCGGGGGCCGCTGAAGAGCACGGACGAAGACGCCTTGCTGGCGGAGGCGCGCGCACGGGCCGCGGCCGGTGCTCGCGAGCTCGTGCTCACCGGCGTCCACCTCGGCAAGTACACGTTCGACCACGGTGGCGACGAGCGCAGCCTCGTCCGGCTGTTCGATCGGCTGCTGGCGATCGACGGCGTGGCGCGGATCCGTCTGTCGTCGATCTTCGCCCGGCACCTGACGCCGGAGGTGCTGTCGTTCATGGCATCGGAGCCGCGGATGTGCCGCTACCTCCACGTACCCTTGCAGTCGGGCGACCCAGGGGTGCTCGCCGACATGCACCGCAGCTAAGAGATCGGCGAGTACGTGGACCACGTCGAGCGCGCTGTCGCCGCTCTCCCGGACGTCGCGCTCGCGACCGACGTGATCGTCGGCTTCCCGACCGAGACCGACGAGGCCTTCGAGGCGACGATGGACGTCGTCCGGCGGTTGCGGTTCTCGAAGCTGCACGTGTTCAGGTACTCGCCGCGCCCTGGCACGGGTGCCGCCGCGCTGCCGGACGCCGTGCCGCCGGCGGTGAAGAAGGAACGCTCGAAGCGTCTGATCGACCTCGGCAACGGGATACGCGGGGAGTTCCTGCGCGCGCACTTGGGCGTGCCACTGGAGGTCCTGGTCGAGGACGAGCGCGAGGTGGACGGTGTGACGGTCTCGTCGGGGCAGACGAGCGACTACGTGAGGGTGTGGTTCGAAGGCGGCGGGATGCTGGGCTCGCTGGTGCAGGTCCGGGGGACCGGCATCCGCTCCGACGGAGTGAGAGGGGAATTGGTCTCGTGAGCGACTGTCTGTTCTGCAAGATCGCAGCCGGAGAGATTCCGTCGGACACGTTGTTCAAGTCCGACGAAGTGGTGGCGTTCCGGGACATCAATCCCGCGGCCCCCACGCACGTCCTTGTGATCCCGGTAAGGCACATCGCGTCCGCGGCCGACCTGACTGCGTCGGATGCGCCGGTGCTTGCGGAGATGTTCGAGACGATGGCGAGCCTGGCCGAGAGCGAGAACCTGAGCGGCGGCTGGCGAGTAGTGACGAACGTAGGCGGCGACGCGGGCCAGAGCGTGCACCACCTGCACTTCCACCTGATTGGGGGCCGCACGATGTCCTGGCCCCCCGGTTAGCCCCGCTCGCCGGCGGATTCCGTACGCACGGCGCACGTTCCGCGCCACCGACGCCCTCTAGAGAGGCCAAACCCCCTCAGGAACAGGACAAAGTACAATCTTGTTCCTCATAGACATGCTTACGACTACCCAGGTCAAGATCCTCGTCCCCGGCCATCACGACATGGTCCGGCTCGTCGGGGCGAGGGACGAGCTCCTCAAGGTCATCGAGGCCGCCTTCGCGACCCGCATCCTCGTGCGCGGCAACGAGATCGTCATCTCGGGCGAGCCCGCCGAGGCCGAGCGCGTCTCCGTCCTGTTCGAGGAGCTGCTCGACCTGCTCGAGAAGGGCCAGGAGCTGACGAAGGACGCCGTCGGACGCTCTATCGAGATGGTCAAGCGCGACGAGGGTGTCAAGCCGTCGGAGGTCCTCTCCGACACCGTCGTCGTCACCCAGGCGGGCAAGCCGATCCGGCCCAAGACCGAGGGCCAGAAGCGCTACGTCGACTCGATCCGCAAGAACACGATCGTGTTCGGCATCGGCCCCGCCGGCAGCGGCAAGACCTACCTCGCGGTCGCGGCAGCCATCCGGTCGCTCCAGTCCGGCGAGGTCTCGCGCATCGTACTGACGCGGCCCGCGGTCGAGGCCGGCGAGCGCCTCGGCTTCCTCCCGGGCGACCTCGCGGCGAAGATCGATCCGTATCTCAAGCCGCTGTACGACGCGCTCTACGAGATGCTCGACCCCGAGGTCTTCCACCGCTACGCGGAGCAGGGGACCGTCGAGATCGCCCCGCTGGCTTTCATGCGCGGCCTGACCCTCAACGACTCGTTCATCATCCTCGACGAGGCGCAGAACACGACGCCCGAGCAGATGCAGATGTTCCTCACGCGGCTCGGCTTCGGCTCGAAGGCCGTCGTCACCGGCGACGTGACCCAGGTCGACCTCCCGTCCAACACACGCTCGGGCCTGATCGTGATCGAGGAGATCCTCAAGGACATCGCGGGCGTGGGCTACATCCATCTCGACGCACGCGACGTCGTCCGCCACAAGATCGTGCAGGACATCGTAGAGGCGTACCGCGTGTACGCGGACGCGTCGAAGCGCCGCTGATGGACGTCTTCTTGGCGAACGAGCAAGGCATCCCGTTAGACGAGCCGCTTCTGGCGGCGCTCGCAAGACATGTGCTCGAATCGGAGGACGTCGACGGCTCGGCCGAGCTGTCTCTCCTGTTCGTAGGAGCGGACCACATCCGCCGCCTCAACGCGCGCTACGCGGGCGACGACTACGCGACCGACGTCCTCGCGTTCCCGATGGCCGAGGACGAAGACGACGACGACCCGCTGATGGTCGGGGACGTCGTCGTGTGCCCGGAGGTGGCGCGCGACAACGCTGCGAAGGCGGGATCGACGCTCGAGCGCGAGCTCCGGATGCTCGTCGTCCACGGGACGCTGCACCTGCTCGGCTACGACCACCAGAACGACGCGCAGCGCACGGCGATGGACAAGCGGATGAACGAGATCATCGCGTCCTTCGAGCCGGTGGCCGGCTGATGGGGGCCGTCGGGACCCTGATCGTCATCGCGGTGCTGCTGCTCGTCGCGGCGTTCACCGCGATGGCCGAGACCGCCATATCGAGGATCGGGCGGGTCAAGGCTCTCCACCTGACGCAGGAGAAGCCCGGCCGCCGCTCCGAGCGCCTCCTGAAGATCGTGGAGGACCCGGCCCCCTACCTGAACGTCGTGCTGTTCGTCACGCTCCTCGCGCACATCACCGGCACGACGCTGGCCGCGAGCCTCGCGATCCGCGAGCTCGGAGAGGGCGGAGAGCCGATCGCGGCCGGCGTCATGACGTTTCTGATCTTCGTGCTAGCGGAGGTGGTCCCCAAGACCTTCACCGTGCAGCGGACCGAGACTGCCGGGCTCATCGCGGCCCGGCCCGTCTACTTCTTCGGGCGGCTGCTGATGCCGGTGGCGAAGGTCCTGATCCTCGTGGCGAATGCCCTGATGGTGCTGCTGCCCGGGCGCGGTCTCCCTAAGGGACCCTTCGTCACCGAGGACGAGATCCGTCACATGGTCGACGTCGCGGAGGAGGAAGAGGAGATCGAGGAGGAGGAGCGCGAGCTCATCCACTCGGTCTTCGAGTTCGGCGACACGGTCGTGCGAGAGGTGATGGTGCCGCGCCCCGACATGATCGTGATCCGTGCCGACGCGGCGCTGGACGAAGCGCTCGGGACGATCATCCAAGGCGGCTACTCGCGCGTCCCCATCTACGAAGGCGACAACGACAACATCATCGGCGTCCTCTACGCGAAGGACCTCCTCAAGCGGATCCACGAGAACAAGCGTGAGGCGAAGGTCGCCGCGCTCGGCCGCGCGCCGCTGTTCATCCCCGAGCAGAAGAAGGTCGCCGAGCTGCTGCGCGAGATGCAGGAGCAGCACGTCCACATGGCGATCGTCGTCGACGAGTACGGCGGAACGGCCGGCCTCGTGACGATCGAAGACCTCATCGAGGAGATCGTCGGGGAGATCGTCGACGAGTACGACGTCGAGGCCCCGAAGGTGGAGCGCCTCCCCGACGGCGGCCTGCGCGT
>DASQDO010000537.1:0-3475 GCA_035634135.1 Actinomycetota bacterium | reverse complement strand
GTCGGGATCGATCCCCAGGGCATACGTCAGAGCGCCTTGTGGGTCGAGGTCGACCGCGAGCACCCTCAAACCCTGCTCGGCAAGCGCTACGCCGACCGAAAGGGTTGTGGTCGTCTTGGCGACCCCGCCCTTCTGGTTCGCGAACGCGATGACGCGCACGGCTACTCCGGCGCGGGAGCGGCGCCGTCGGAGCCCGGCTCCGCCGGCTCCTCGCCCGGCACCTGCAGGCCGACGGCGGCGAGCATCCCCTTCACCTCGTCGACGCGCCAGCCGCGGTCGCGCAGCTCGAGGATGATCCGGTTCGTGAGGTCGCCGACCTCCTCCTCCTCGAACGACTCGTAGCCGTCGAGGAAGCCGCGGGCGTAGTCCCACGAGACGTACTCGTGCGGGTCGGGGTTGAACGCGGGCTCGTGCACCGGCGACTCGCCCTCTTCGAGGAGCTCCTTGAGGTTCCCCGCGAGGAGGTCCCAGCCGAGGAAGTGGTCCTCGTCGCAGTCCGGGCAGAAGAAGACGGCGCCCTTGAGGCCGCGGGGGCCGAGCAGCTCCTTCAAGACCTGCACGTCGGTGAGGTCCTGCTGGAGTAGCTCGCGCTCCTCTTCGTTTATCGGCGCGCCGTCGTCTTCGGGCAGCTCCTCGTTCTCCATGTGCTCATCGTAAGGGGGCGGAGTGACGAGCGAAATGCGTCTAGGTGTATCTGCTTAGTCCGAAATGGCCCGTTCGGTTCATTCCACGGGACGCTCAACCGTGGGAGCTTGGTTCGGATACGTGGAAACGGCGCCGGGAGCGCTACGCAGATGACGACACCGCTCGCCCAAACGAAGGACAAGCCGCTCGTCCTGGTCGTCGACGACGATCCCGATCTCCGCGCGCTCGCCGGGATCCAGCTGGGCGACGGGGGTTTCGACGTCATCCAGGCTGCCAATGGCCGCGAGTGCCTGGTACTCGCGTCGACGCATTCGCCCGACGTGATCCTGCTCGACATCATGATGCCGGGGATGGACGGAAGCGAGGTGCTCACGGCGCTGGCCGGTGACCCCGTGACCAAGGACATCCCGGTCGTCTTCGTCTCGGCCCTTGCGTCCCCGGAGGACAAGGTGAAGGGCCTCGAGAACGGGGCCGTCGACTACATCACGAAACCGCTCGAGACGCGCGAGTTCGTCGCCCGCGTGGGCGTCGCGGCCCGGCACCGGCGGCGCGACCGAACGGACGCGGACGGCCTCGGCCTGGCCGGACGCGAGGGCTTCGAGCGGAAGCTCCGCGAGGAGGTCGCACGCGCGTCGCGCAGCAACTCGGCGCTCGCTGTGCTGCTCGTCGACGTCGATCGCCTGCGCGAGTTCAACGAGCTGCACGGGATCGTCGCCGGCGATGTCCTCCTAACCGAGATTGCGGCGAGCCTCGGCTCGATCCTGCGCCTGTCCGATTCGATGTACCGCTACGGCGAGGACGAGTTCGCGATCGTGTTGCCGGACACCGACCTGCCGACCGCGGCCGTGGTCGCGGAGCGCTGCCGGGAGGTGGTGTCGGGCGTCCGTTCGATGCGCGGACGGGTCACGCTCTCGATCGGGATAGCCGAGCTCCAGCAGGGTCACGCCGCCGAGGACCTCACCGCCCGCGTCCAGACCGCGCTCCAGCGCGCGAAGGAGTCGGGCGGCGACCGCATCTGGCGGGCGGACGACCCGCGGCGGCACGGCCTCGGGCCGTCGTCGCTCGCGCGCCAGCTCACCGAGAGGGAGTGGGACATCCTCGTCCACCTCTCGCACCGGCGCACGGAACAGGACATCGCCCGCCGTCTCGGGATCCGGCCGGGCACGGTCCGGAGCCACAAGGCGCGCATCCGGCGCAAGCTCCACGTCGCACCCGACCTCAGGCTGACCGAGTACGTGAGGTCGCACTTCAAGGAGCTCGAGAGCGCGCCCGGGCAGGAGACCGGCTAGAGCGCGTCGATGTACGCGTCGAGCAGCGGCGCTCCGGCGAATATCGCCAGCACCGTCCCCAGCGCGAGGAACGGGCCGAACGGGATCTGCATCTTGCGGTCGCCGCCGCTGACGAGCATGACGACGATCGCGCCGAGCGTGCCCGTCAGGAACGCGAGGAACATCCCGAGCGGGACCAAGCCGATCCGGACGTAGCCGAGGAACGTCCCCAGCACGAACGCGAGCTTGACGTCGCCGAAGCCCATCCCGCGCGGCGCGACCAGCGCGATGACGAAGAACGTGCCGCCGAAGATCGCGGCCCCCATCGCGGCGTCGAGGAGACGGTCGGTGCTGCCGTCGACGATCGCAGCCGCGACGAGCCCGCCCCAGCCGACGACGAACGCCGGGTACACGACGCGGTTCGGCAGCAGCTTGTGGTCGAGGTCGATCACCGTGAGCACGACGAGGACCCAGCAGAACGCCGCGTACACGAACGTCTCGACCGACAGCCCGAACTTCGCCGCGCTCAGCGCGAACAGGATGCCGGTCGTGAGCTCGATCAGCGGGTAGCGCACCGAGATCGGATTGCCGCAGTGACGGCACTTGCCGCGCAACATGACCCAGCTCAGCACCGGCACGTTCTCGAGCGCGGTGATCTTGGCACCGCACTTGGGGCAGTGGCTGCGGCCGCTGACGATCGTCTCGCGCCGCGGGATGCGCCACGCGGCGACGGTGCCGAAGCTTCCGAAGATGAGGCCGAGGACGCCTGTGAACGCTACGAAGAGCGCCAAGGCGCTACTCGGGATCGCCGATGTGCTGGCGTATGCGGCCCAGCAACGTGTCGGCCTCGAACGGCTTCATGATCACGTTGTCCGGCCCGATCTGGTCGTCGAAGATCTCGTGCGCGTCGGGCTTGCCGGTGACGACGATTATCGGGATGCCCGAGGTCGCGGGGTGCTGCATCATCTCGTCGTACATCCGTCCGCCGGAGACGTCGGGCATCATCAGGTCGAGCAGGATGAGGTCGGGCTTGCGGAACTCGGCCTTGGCGAGGCCCTCGAGCCCGTCCCGCGCCTCCATCACCTCGTAGCCCTGAGTCTCGAGGATGAACTTCTCGAGCTCCCTGACCGCCTCTTCGTCCTCCACGATCAGCACGCGCTTTGTCATGGGGGAAAGGTATCAAGCGCCGGGCGCGCCGGAGCGAATACCGGGCATCCTGGGAGAGAGCGGGCCCGGTTACTCCCACAGGCCGCGCACGGGGGCCGCCGGGGCCCGCGTCCCCATCACGGCCTCGACCATGCGCACCGTCCGCACCGTCGCCTTCACGTCGTGCACGCGCACGATCGACGCGCCGGCCCACACCGACAGCGCGACGAGCGCCAGCGTCCCCTCGAGCCGGTCGACCGGCGGCACGCCCAGGGTCTCCCCCACCACGTCCTGGCGCGACGGCGCCACGAGCAGCGGGTAGCCGAGGCCCGCGAGCGCCTCCGGCCGGCGCACGAGCTCCGGGGAGTGGGCCGGGTGCTTCCCGCCGTCGCGCCCGGCGTCCACGGCGAGCCGGC
>DASQDO010000536.1:0-7106 GCA_035634135.1 Actinomycetota bacterium | reverse complement strand
GCCCAGGCCCACGAGGAGCACGAGCAGGGCCGCGGCCTGTTCGAGCTCGGGGTCGAGGCCCTCGACGGCGAATTGCTAGAGGTCGGCGGCGACAACTCGAACCTCGTGCTGCCGCAAAGCACACCTCCGGTGCCCGAGCCGGGCGAGAGCCCCGGCAGCTCGACCCAGACGATCGAGATCCCGGCCGGCGGTGGTGGCGGCGGCCAGGGCGGCGGCGGCCAAGGTGGCGGTGGCGGCGGCCAGGGCGACGGCAACTAGCTCCGGCTTCCTTCCCCCCGATCCCGCCGGCGCCTTCGAGGAGACCTACGGGTTCCCGTTCGACGAGTTCCAGCGACGTGCTTGCAATGCCCTCGTCGAAGGATCGTCCGTGCTCGTCGCGGCCCCCACGGGCGCGGGCAAGACCGTCGTCGGCGAGTTCGCCGCGTGGCTCGCGCTGCAGGGGACCGGCAAGACCTTCTACACGACGCCGATCAAGGCGCTCTCGAATCAGAAGTACGGCGACTTCGTCTCGCTGCACGGGCCCTCGAACGTCGGCCTGCTGACCGGCGACAACTCTCTGAACGGCGACGCGCCGGTGGTCGTGATGACGACCGAGGTCCTGCGCAACATGATCTACGAGGACTCGCCCGAGCTGCACGCGCTCGAGTACGTCGTGCTCGACGAGGTCCACTACCTACAGGACCGGTACCGCGGTGGCGTGTGGGAGGAGATCCTGATCCACCTCCCCGTCGACGTGAAGATCGTGTCGCTCTCGGCCACGGTCAGCAACGCGGAGGAGTTCGCCGAATGGCTCCAGACGCTGCGCGGCCGGACCGAGGTCATCATCGAGGACAAGCGCCCGGTCGAGATCAAGCACTGGTACTTCGCGAGCGACGAGCTGCTGCCTATGTTCGTGCGCGGCAAGGACGGCCAGCCGTACCCGAACCCGCGCGGCCAGGAGATGGACCGCCGGCGACGCCGGGGAGGGCAGTCGAGGCCCGGCCCGAAGGGCCGCCGCGAACGCGAGAAGCGGGCGCGCATCCCGTGGCGCTCGGAGGTGGTCGAGCGGCTGCACGGCGAGGCGATGCTGCCGGCGATCTACTTCATCTTCTCGCGCAAGGGCTGCGACGAGGCGGTGCGCCAGTGCATGCGCGAGGGCATCCGGCTCACGACCGCGGACGAGCGCAAGCAGATCATCGACTACGCGGACTCACGGGTCGCCGACTTGAACCTCAACGAGCTCGACGTCCTCGGCTACGGCGAGTGGATCTCCGGCCTGGCGAACGGGCTCGCCGCGCACCACGCCGGGATGATCCCGCCCTTCAAGGAGACCGTCGAGGAGCTGTTCGCGCGCGGCCTCGTCAAGGTGGTGTTCGCGACGGAGACGCTCGCGCTCGGGATCAACATGCCTGCGCGCACGGTCGTGATCGAGAGCCTGATGAAGTTCACCGGCGAGAAGCACGAGCTGATCACGCCGGGCCAGTACACGCAGCTGTCGGGCCGGGCCGGGCGCAGGGGCATCGACGAGATTGGGCACTCGGTCGTGCTGCTCCAGCGCTTCACGCCGTTCGACACGATCACGAGGCTCGCGTCGACGCGGACCTACCCGCTCCAGTCGTCTTTCCAGCCCTCCTACAACATGGCCGTGAACCTCGTGCGGAACTACGACCGCCACGAGGCCGAGCATCTCGTGAACTCGTCGTTCGCGCAGTTCCAGACCGACCGCGACGTCGTGCGACTGGAGCGCAAGCGCGAACGCTCCGAGGCGTACCTCGCTACGTACCGCGAGCGGATGGAGTGCGAGCGCGGGGACTTCGCCGAGTACATGGAGCTGCGCAACCGTCTGGCCGCACTGGAGCGGCGCGGGGGCCGCTCCCGCGTCCACGAGCGCGTGCTCGAGGCGATCGGCGAGCTGCGTGCCGGCGACGTGATCGACCTCCCGGCGGGGCGACGCCGCGGACGCTACGCGGTGATCGAGGTGTCGACGCGACGATCGGAGAGCGTCCCGCGCGTCCTCGTGCTATCCGAGGAGCGGACGATGATCCGGCTCGCGCCGGTGGACTTCCGAGAGCCCCCGCACGCGATCGCGCGGCTGCGTCTGCCGCGCGACTTCAACGTCCGCGACCTCTCGGCGCGCCGCAAGCTCGCTCGTCAGCTCGCCGCGCTCGAAGAGGCCGAGCCGCCCCCCGAGCCGGACGACGAGTCGCGCGACGAGGTGAAAGCCCTGCAGCGCGCGGTCGCCCGGCATCCGGTCGCGGCCTGTCCCGAGGTCGGCAGGCACATCCACTTCGCGGAACGAGCGGCGCGGCTCGAGAAGGAGATCTCCGGCGTCGACCGTCAGGTCGCGCGGCGGACGGCGACGCTGGCACGCCGGTTCGACCGCGTCGTCGACGTGCTCGAGGACCTCGGCTACGTCGCCGACTGGGCCCTCACCGACAAAGGAGAGCGCCTCGCCCGCGTCTACAACGAGTCCGATCTGCTCGTGATCGAGATGCTCGACCGCTCCATGCTCGCTGGGTTGGAGCCGCCGGAGCTCGCCGCGGTGTGCTCGTCGCTCGTCTACGAGACCCGCGGGCCCGAGACCGAGGCCGCGGTCGAGATGCCGTCGCCGCGCAGCCGCGAGGTCCACGGCGAGCTGATGCGGCTGTGGCGGCGGATCCGTCGCAAGGAGGACGAGAGGGCGCTGGAGCTCACGCGCGAGCCCGACCCCGGCTTCGCCGAGAAGGCGTTCCGGTGGGCGGCGGGCTGGCCGCTCGAGAACGTGCTGTCCGAGGACGACCCCGCCGGCGACTTCGTCCGCGCGGTCAAGCAGCTCATCGACCTCCTGCGTCAGGTTGAGGAGGTGACGGCCGACGAGGCCCTGCGCGAGGTCGTGGGCCGGGCCGTCGACGGCCTCCACCGGGGCGTCGTCGCCTACTCGTCGCTGGAGGTCTGACGCGAACCGGCAGGAATGTCCGGTTTGTCACTAGAATCCTGCCCGCGTTGGATCGGCCCGGTTAAGAGGAGGACTGCATGAGGAGACTCGGCAAGGCCCTGATCGTGATGGCGTCGGCGGCGGCCGTCGCGCTGCCCGCAACACCCGCGCTCGCAGACGACAACCCCTGCAAGGGCCAGGCGCCCGGCCCGCACTGCCGGCCGGCGTGCTTCTACTACGTGTACTACGACCTCGGCGACCCGCAGAACGGCGTAGCCCCCACGGTCGAGATCCGCGAGACGTTCTGCTAGACCGGTACCACTCGAACGAGGCCCCGCACGGAGCACGCGGGGCCTCGTCGCGTCCGGCCCCGTGCGAGGATTGACCGCATGACCGACGCATTCATCGTCGACGCGGTGCGTACGCCGATGGGCAAGTTCGGCGGCGCGCTCTCGAGCGTCCGGCCGGACGATCTGGCGGCGCACGTGATCGCTGCCCTCGTGCAGAGGACGGGCGTCCCCGGCGACGCGATCGACGACGTGGTCTGGGGGGCCGCGAACCAGGCGGGCGAGGACAACCGCAACGTCGCGCGCATGGCGGCGCTGCTGGCAGGGTTGCCCGTGGAGGTCCCCGGGGCGACCGTCAACCGTCTCTGCGGCTCCGGGCTCGAGGCCGTCAACTCCGCCTACCGGCAGATCCGCGCCGACGAGGGCTCCGTCCTGATAGCCGGCGGATCCGAGTCGATGAGCCGCGCACCCCTCGTGCTCGCCAAGGCCCAGACGCCGTTCGACCGTTCGCAGCAGATGTACGACACGACGATCGGCTGGAGGTTCGTAAACCCGCGGCTGCACGAGGCGTGGGGGAGCCACGCCATGGGCGAGACGGCCGAGATCGTCGGCCATAGCTACGGCATCTCACGCGAGGACCAGGACCGCTTCGCGCTGACGAGCCACGAGCGCGCCGTCGCCGCGCGCGACGAAGGACGGTTCAAGGACGAGATCGTGCCGGTCGAGGTCCCGCGGCGCAAAGGTGACCCGATCGTGGTCGACCAGGACGAGCCGCCGCGTCCCGACACCTCGATCGATCGTCTCGCGAAGCTGCGCCCCGCCTTCCGCGAGGGCGGCACCGTCACGGCAGGCAACTCTTCGGGAGTGAACGACGGGGCGTCGGCGATCCTGCTCGCGTCGGGTGAGGCCGTCGATCGCCACGGCTGGAAGCCCATGGCGCGCATCGTGACGTCGGCGGTCGCGGGGGTCGAGCCGCGGATGATGGGCATCGGGCCGATCTACGCGACGCGCAAGGCCCTCGAGCGCGCCGGGCTCAGCGTCGACGACGTCGACCTGTTCGAGCTCAACGAGGCTTTCGCGGCGCAATCGCTTGCGTGCATCCGGGGGCTCGAGCTCGACCCCGAGAAGGTCAACGTGAACGGGGGCGCGATCGCGCTGGGGCATCCGCTGGGCTGCTCGGGCGCGCGCATCCTCACGTCCCTCGTGCACGAGATGGGCCGGCGCGAGGCTCGCTACGGCGTAGCGACGATGTGCATCGGCGTCGGCCAGGGAATCGCTACGGTCGTCGAACGAGCGTGAGCGTCGCCTCCGACCTCGCCGCGCTCCTCGATCCCAGCATTGTCAGCACCGACGAGGCCGACCTCGACGCGCACGCGTCCGACTGGGCCCCCGCGGGGATGCTCGACCGCCGGCGCGGCAAGGTCCCGCCGTCGCCGGCATGCGTGGTCAGGCCGCGGAGCACCGAAGAGGTCGCGTCGCTGCTCGAGTGGGCGCACGAGACGCGCACGCCGGTGGTCCCGTGGGGCGGGGGGTCCGGGGTGCTCGCGTCCGCGGTGCCCGGCGGGCGCGTGGTCGTCGACCTCTCGGGCCTCGCTCACGTCGGCGACGTCGACGAGAAGAGCCGCCTCGTCACCGCGGGGGCGGGCGTGACCGGCCCGGCCCTCGGCGAACACCTGAGCGACGCCGGATACCACCTCGGCCACGAACCACAGTCGCTCGCGATCTCGACCGTCGGCGGATGGATCGCGACGCGGGCGTGCGGACAGCTCTCCGCGCGCTACGGCGGGATCGAGTCCTTGCTCGCCGGGTTCACCGCGGTGCTCCCCGGGGGCCGGGTCGTGCGCTCGAAGACTGTGCCGCGGCGGGCGGCCGGCCCCGACGTCGCGTCGTTGATGCTCGGGTCGGAGGGGACTCTGGGGATCGTGACCGAGGCCGACCTCAGGGTGAGCCCGATCCCCGCGGAGCGGCACGACCTCTGCCTGCGCTTCGAGCACATGGCCGACGGGGTAGCCGCGTGCCGGAAGCTGGCGCAGTCCGAGCTGCGACCGACCTTGGTGCGCCTCTACGACGCGGAGGACGCCGCGATCTTCCTTCGTCATTTCCCGGACCAGTCGCCCGGTCCGCTGCTTTTGGTGTCGTTCGACGGGCCGCGCGCCGACGTCGCGGCGGAGCTGTGCGGAGGGAAGCGGGGCGACGACCATCTGGTCGAGCACTGGTGGGAGCACCGCAACGACGCGGTCGGCGAGTTCCGCAAGCTGATGGCGGGGGAGGGGATTCTCGGCCCCCACGCTCTCGTCGACACGGTCGAGGTCGCCGGGACCTGGACCGTCCTGCGCGAGCTCTACCACTCGATGAAGGAGAAGCTGTCGTCGCTCGCCGACATAGCCGGGTGCCACCTCTCGCACGTCTATCCCGACGGGGCCTGTCTCTACTTCACGCTCGCGTCGGCGTGCGCGGACGACGCGGAAGCGGAGTCCAAGCTCGGGACGTGGTGGGAGGCCGCGATGCGTACGTGTCTCGACGCCGGCGGGTCGATCAGCCACCACCACGGAATCGGTCGCGTGAAGGCGCGCTGGCTCGAAGAGGAGCTCGGCGGATGGATGGACGTCCTGCGCGCGGTGAAGAGCTCGGTCGATCCGCACGGCGTGATGAACCCGGGGGCGCTGGGGCTGTGACGACGTCGCCGTACGGGCCGATGACGCTGATCTGCAACGCCCGCTCGGGCAGGGGAGGCGTGGGCAAGGCTCTGCCGGAGGTGCGGAAGTACCTCGAGGAGCGCGAGCTCGAGCACGAGGTCAAGTTCACCGAAGGACGCGGCCACGCGACCGAGATCGCCCGCTCCGAGCTCGAAGCCGGGCGGAAGTTCCTCGTGGCCGTCGGCGGCGACGGCACCGTCCACGAGGTCGTCAACGGGATGATCCGCGACGACAAGGCGATCGTGCCGGACGCGGTCCTGGGCGTCGTCGCCGCGGGGACGGGGTCGGACTTCATCAAGACGTTCGGCCTTCCCGCGATGCCGGCGCATGCGGTCGCGCACCTCGACGGCCCGGAGTCGTTCCCGATAGACATCGGCAAGATCACGTACGTCCAGGACGGGGCCGAGGTCGTTCGGTACTTCCCGAACATCGCGGAGGTCGGGCTGGGGGCCGCGG
The DNA here is from genome assembly GCA_035634135.1 of Actinomycetota bacterium. Taxonomy (GTDB): domain Bacteria; phylum Actinomycetota; class CADDZG01; order CADDZG01; family WHSQ01; genus JALZEG01. The sequence goes on along the minus strand of DASQDO010000536.1, from coordinate 774 downwards.
TCGTGGCGAGGGCGGAGAGGCTCCCGCGCTGGCTCGGCCCCACGGTGTACTTCTTCGCCTTCTGGATGCAGATCCGCAAGCACAAGCAGACGCAGGTGGTCGTCGACCTCGTCGACCGCAAGTACGAGGGGCCGATGAACAACCTCGTGGTGGCGAACTGCCAGTTCTTCGGCGGGGGCATGAAGATCGCGCCGAAGGCCGTGCCGACGGACGGGCTGCTGGACATCCAGATCGACAAGGTCCGCAAGCGTGAGGCGATAGCGATAGTGCCGAAGATCTACAAGGGCGAGCACCTGCCGCACCCGGACATCAAGGAGGCGAAGCGGGTGCGCTGCTCGATAACGTCGGAGCGCCCGCTGCCGATAGAAGCCGACGGCGAGGTCCTGGGCACGACCCCGGCGACCTTCGAGGTCCTCCGAGACGTGATCCGCCTGAAGGTCTGACGGGTTGTCGCTAGACTTAACCCGTGGAAAAGCCGACGAGCGGCGGGGCGGGGTCCGAGTCGCGGCCCTGGACCGTCAAGCTGTACGTAGCCACCCTCGTGGCATCGTCACTGCTGCTCCTCCTGCCGACGGTCAGCGCACGCACCGAATGGTGGTCGTATGCCCCCCACGTCCTGCTACTGCTGGGGGTCTGGGTCGGGAGTCGCATCGCCTGGGCCCTGACGCTCGCGGTCGACGCGTTCTCGTTCGTGATGGGACTTGCCATCGCCACCGCTGAGGGCTTGATCCTCGTCGGATTGCTCGCCGTGTGGATCGGCCTGCTCCTGGCTTC
>DASQDO010000535.1:0-2496 GCA_035634135.1 Actinomycetota bacterium | reverse complement strand
TCGATGAGCTCCTCGCCGCATCCGTACGTGGTCATGAGGTAGTCGCGGACCTCCACGAGAGCGTCCTTGACCTTCCGGAGGGGGTCGGCGACACCCCCCGTCACCTCGGCCAGCTCTTCGATGAACAGCTCGCGCACGGCGGGCTTGCGCTCCACGGCCCCTCCTAGGATCGGTGACGGTTTTGCCCGGATTGTTACCTTCGCCCGGACGACTTCGTCAAGCCGAGGCCCTACTCCTCCCCGAGGTTCAGCTGCCCCCTCAAGAAGACGTCGCTGCTGGGGTTCGCGTCGACGGTCAGGTTCGTCGCGTCGCTGCTCCAGCAAACGTAGTCCCCGTCCGGGCTGAGGTCGAAGTCGTTCGTGTCGCCGTCCGCCTGCTGGCCGGCGTCGCCGACGGTCACCAGGAACGTCTTTCCGGCGACGACGTCGCGGACGAAGCCGTCGATCCCGAACGCGCGGGGGTAGTAATTGGCGTTGGTGTCGTCGGGAACGAGGTTGTCGGCTATCGACACGAACGCGACGTAGCGGCCGTCGTCGGAGATCCTCGGCTCGTCGCTGGGCCCGTTGCCGGGCCCCTCCGAACCCCTGCTGACGAGCTTGGTCGTCCCGGCGACCACGTCGTGCAGGTAGATGGCGCGCTCGTCCGTCGGGTAGGCGGGGTCGAGCGACGCCCTGCTTTCGAAGGAGACGTAACGACCGTTCGCAGAGGCAGCTGGCGAGCCAGTGAACTTCTTCTCGCCGCCCTCCTCGCCGTCGGAGGTGACGCTCACCCGGATCGTCCTGTCCGTCTTCCGGTCGTGGCGGAAGACGTCGAAGGCCCGGTTGTGGTCCCCCCGGACGATGTCCCGTCCGTCCGCCATGAAGACGGCGAACCTGCCGTCCGGTGAGAGGTCGTCGGGGTAGGCCGTGCCGCGGGTCTCGTCGCCGTCGCGCGCCAGGCTGACGGACTCGGTCACGCCCCGGTCCAGCGACCGTACGAAGGCGTTTATCCACCCGGTGTCGTTCGTGCCGGCGACCATGTTCGACGCCGCCGCGTAGAAGGCGACGTGCTTGCCGTTGCCCGAGATCGCCGGCCTTCCGCTCAGACGATGGTTGGGCCGGCGGCCGCCGACGGCGACGTTCACCCGCGTCGTGAGGCCCGCCGCCGCGTCCCGCACGAAGATGCCCTGCGGGCGGAAGTGCGGCTCCTGCATCCGGTACCGGTTCGCCGTGAACGCGACCCGGGTCCCGTCGTCTGAGATCGATGCCTCGAAGCTGCCGGTGCTGCTCTGCTTCTCGTCCGACGTCACGCTCACCCGCTGGGTGCCGTCGACGGTCCACAGGAACACGTCGGACTTCCCGTTCGTGTCGCCGGCCACGAGGTTCGTCGCGCGCGACGTGAAGGCGACCGCACGGCCGTGCCGGGCGACGTCACATCCGTAACTCCAGCCGACGGCGCCGGCGGTGATCTGGGTCGTGTCGGCGTCCTGCGTCTGGGCCCCCGCGGCGGGGCCGAGGGCCGCGCACGCGACCACTCCGAGGGCCGCGATCGTCTTCTTCGTCATGCCTAGCAGCGTGACACGCCTGCCCGGGAGGTTCCGCTCAACTCTTTACACCGGCGAGGCCTATTCCTCGGCGCCCTCGTCCTCGTCGTCGTCCGCCCACTCGAGCTCTTCGATCTCACCGGCGCCTTCCTCCTCGAAGGTCCGGAGGAGCTCGGCTGCCCGGTCGGCCTCTGCGCGTCGCACGACGATCGCGAACTCGCCGATCGCCCCGATGTTGCTGGCCAGGCCGGACGCGACGCTGCCCGTGATGACCGACTCGATCCCGCTCCCGGACAGCAGCGAGCGGAGCATCTCCGCCCGGAACTGCCCTCCGCCGCCTCTGTAGACCTCTACGAAGTCGTCCGCCATGGCGCCGATTGTGGCACGGATCGGGAATGCCCGGACCCGTTCCGAAGTTGACAGTAGGACACTCAAGTTGGCATCATTGGGAGGACTCAACTCCCACCTCCAAAGCGAACCACGACAAGGAGCTCGACATGGCAAAGGCAGTAGGAATCGACCTCGGCACCACGAACTCCGTGGTCGCCGTCCTCGAGGGCGGTGAGCCCACCGTCATCCCGAACGCCGAGGGGGCCCGGACGACCCCGTCCGTCGTCGCCTTCTCGAAGGGCGGCGAGATCCTCGTCGGCGAGGTCGCCAAGCGCCAGGCGATCACGAACCCCGACAGGACGATCCGGTCGATCAAGCGCGAGATGGGGACCGACCACAAGGTCGACGTCGATGGCAAGGCGTGGAGCCCCCAGGAGATCTCGGCCCGCATCCTCATGAAGCTGAAGGCCGACGCCGAGCAGTACCTCGGCGACAAGGTGACCGAGGCGGTCATCACGGTCCCCGCGTACTTCGGTGACGCCCAGCGACAGGCGACGAAGGAGGCCGGCCAGATCGCAGGCCTCGAGGTGCTGCGCGTCGTCGCCGAGCCGACGGCCGCCAGCCTCGCGTACGGCCTCGACAAG
>DASQDO010000534.1:0-5923 GCA_035634135.1 Actinomycetota bacterium | reverse complement strand
CTGGGGGCCGGGACGTCTCGACTGCACCCCCGAGACCGACATGAACCCGACGGGCACGTCGCACCAGGTCGCGTGCACGGTCAGGGACGGCAACAACCAGACCGCCTCGGGCGCGAACGTCGACGTCGAGGCGACGGGGGCCAATGACCCCGACGGCGGCAACACGCCGCAGACTCCGGACTTCACGTGCACCACCGACGGGAACGGCGGCTGTTCGTTCACGCACGGTGGGACCGGCGGAGGCTCGACCGCGGGCGCGGGCACCACGACGTACCGCGCCTGGGTCGACTTGGACGGCAACAACGCGACCCCGGAAGCGGACGTCGGCGAGAACCTCGACGAGGGCGGCAACGGCGCGGGCTCGACGAACGAGCCCGACCACACCGACGTCGTCCAGAAGGTCTGGACCGCGGGCGCACTCGACTGCACGCCGGAGACGGCCCAGAACCCGACCGGTACCTCGCACACGATCACGTGCACGGCCCGCGACTCGAGCGGCAACGTCGTGCCGGGACCGGAGGTCGACGCCGAGGTGACGGGCGCGAACGACCGCGATTCGAGCGGTGACCTCACGAACCCCGACTTCTCGTGCACGACGTCTGCGGCAGGAAGCTGCACGTTCACGCACGGCGGCGGCGGGAACAACGGTTCCTCGGACGCCACCGGGACGTCGACGTATCGCTCGTGGATCGACGCCGACTCCTCGAACGCCACCGCGGAGGCGGACGCGACCGAGAGCCGCGACGAGAGCGGGGCCGGTGCCGGCGGGACGACCGACCCGGACGCGACCGACGTGGTCGAGAAGACGTGGGTGACGCAGCCGCGGACGATCTCTTGCACGCCGGCCACGGCGACGAACCCGGCCGGGACGCAGCACACGGTCACGTGCACCGTGCGGGACCGCAGCGGCCAGCCGCTCGCAGGAAGAGCGGTCACGCTCTCCTCCACGGGAACCGGCACGCTCAGCTCGCAGTCGCAGCAGACGACGAACAACGCCGGCCAGGTCCAGGCGACGACGACGTCGACGGAGGAGGGGACGCAATCGATCACCGCGACCCTCGGCGACGACCTGCAGGGCAACGAGCCGAACGACGTCGACGAGTGCGACCGCGCCGCGGGTGATCCCGCGGGCTCGCCGGCCGGACAGTGCTCCGCGACGGTCACGAAGACGTGGATCGCACCGCTCGCGCAGGCGGCGAACCTGACGGTGACACCCGCCGAGGCGACGAACGAGGTCGGCGACGACCACACGCTCACCGCGACGGTGACGGACGCGAACGGCAGCCCGATGGAGGGCGCTCCGGTGACGTGGACGTCGACCGGCGTCGGCGAGATCGAGGAGAGCGACGCGACGACGGACGCCAACGGCGTCGCCATGGCCGTGATCTCGTCCGAGGAGGCAGGCGACCAGCTCGTGTCGGTGTCGACCTCGCCGTGCGCCCAGGGCGGTGACTGCACCGACACCGCCCTCAAGCACTGGACGACCGGGCCCTGCACGATCACGGGCACCGAGGCCGGAGAGCGCCTCACGGGCACGAACGGTGACGACGTGATCTGCGGCCTCGGCGGCAACGACACGATCAACGGCCGGGGAGGCAACGACGTGATCCTCGGCCAGGGCGGCAACGACCGGATGTCCGGCAACGGGGGCCGCGACCGCCTCCGGGGTGGCGGCGGGGCCGACATAGTCGTCGGTGGGGCCGGCCGGGACACGGTCGGAGGCAGCCGCGGGAACGACGCCGTGCGCGGCTCCGGCGGCCCCGACGTAGTGCTCGGCAACGGCGGCAAGGACCGCGTCTCCGGCGGGGCCGGGAACGACCGGGTCTCGGGCGGTGGCGGCAACGACCGCGTGAGCGGCGACCGCGGCAACGACCGCCTGGACGGCGGGCGGGGCTTCGACCGGTGCAACGGCGGGCCGGGCCGCGACGACGAACAGGGCTGCGAGCGCTGACCGAAGGCCGACTCACGACGAAGGGGGCCGGTTCGCCGGCCCCCTTCGTCGTCCCGGAAGCATGCATGTAAGGCCGCCGATTTGGGAAAATAAGAGGCGTCGCCCCCGGTGACCTAAGCAAGGTTCTTGCGTACCTAGTCAATTAGAGCCGCCAACAACCACCTGGACGGGCCATTGTTCGGTCGAAACCGGACAAATAGCCTCTTCATAGGCATCCGGGCAGGAAGCCACGCAGCACCTGGAGCGGCGACTAGGGGGAATGGTCATGAGCGTTTGGACCGAAGAAAGGCAAGACCTCGACGGTCTCGAAGACCTCGACCTGGTCAAGCGCGTCCGGGACGGCGACGAACGTTGCCTCGAGACGCTTCTCTCCCGCTACCGGAACTTCGCGCGCTCGAAGGCGCGCTCGTACTTCCTCGCAGGATCGGACAAGGAAGACGTGGTCCAGGAGGGCATGATCGGCCTGTTCAAGGCGATCAGGGACTTCGACCTCTCGCAGGACACGCCGTTCCGGGCCTTCGCCGAGCTCTGCATCTCCCGCCAGATCCTCACCGCCATCAAGACCGCGAACCGCCAGAAGCACCAGCCGCTGAACTCGTCCGTCTCGCTCGACGCGCCGGCGTACGGCGACGAGAAGAGCGAGTCCTCCGTCGGCGACAACCTGGTCGCCACCACGCTCTCCGACCCGGCCGAGCTCGTGATCTCCGCGCAGGAGATCGAGGCGATCCGGGACTCGATGCGGGACAACCTGACCGAGCTCGAGGGTGACGTCCTGCGCCTCTACATGGACGGCAAGTCCTACGAGGAGATCGCCGGCGCTCTCGGCAACCACGTCAAGTCGATCGACAACGCCCTGCAGCGCATCAAGCGCAAGCTCCAGCGCCACCTCGATTCGCGCGACGCAGTCGCTTAGCTTTCACCGCTTTCCTCCGGCCCGGCAGTAGCCTGGCCCGATGACCGACGACGCGCTCGTGCAGCACTCGGAGCCGGAGCTCAACCGTCCCGTGATGGTCGCCGCGTTCCGCGGCTGGAACGACGCGGGCGACGCGGCGTCCTTCGCAGCCGAGCACCTCCAGCGCGTGTGGGGCGGCGAGCAGCTCGCTTCGATCGATCCCGAGACGTTCTTCGACTTCCAGGACACGCGCCCGCAGGTAGAGCTCGTCGACGGCGTGACCCGGAAGATCGCGTGGCCGGCCAACGAGTTCAGCGCCGCGCGCCTGCGGGGTGCACCGCACGACGTGATCGTGCTCGTGGGGACCGAGCCGAACCTCCGGTGGAAGTCGTTCGCCTCGCTCGTGGTCTCGCTCGCTCGCCGGCACGACGTGCAGCTCGTGATCACGCTGGGGGCGTTGCTCGCGGACGTGCCGCACTCGCGGCCGGTCCCGATCAAGGGGACGGCCGTCGACCAGGAGCTGATCGACCGGCTGGGCCTCGAGCGCTCGCGCTACGAGGGCCCGACGGGGATCGTCGGCGTGCTCCACGACTCGCTCGCGCAGGCCGGCATCGCGTCGGCGAGCCTGTGGGCCGCAGTGCCCCACTACCTCGCGGTGACGCCGAACCCGAAGGCCGCGCTCGCGCTCGTGGACAAGGCGGTCGGGCTCGTCGGGTGGCCGGCAGAGATCGACGACCTCGAGCGCGCGTCGGCGGCGTACGAGGAGAGGGTGTCCGAGATGGTGTCGTCGGACGAGGACGTGACGGCCTACGTCAAGCTCCTCGAAGACCGCACGGACGAGCGCAACCGGGAATCGCTGGAGGAGATGGAGCTGCCTTCGGGCGACGCGCTGGCGGCGGAGCTCGAGACGTTCCTGCGCAACCGGGGGGCCGAGGACTAGCGACGATCGACCGGGCTACAGCCCGGGCCAGTCCCTCTTCTTCTCCTCGATCACCGGCCAGTCGCTCTTCGGCTCGTCGCCGGTATCGCCCAGGACGTCGGCCAGGTCCTTCTTCGCGGAGATGTCGCCGGCGGCCGACAGCAGGTCCTCGAGCTTGGCCCGCGGCTTGCCCTCCAGGCGGATCCGCAACGCCGCGAGGACGTCGGCGTGCTCGGCGGAGAGGCCCGGCCCCCGATCGATCTCGCCGAGGACCTGGGCGGCGTCGGCGATCAGCTTGCGGTCGTCCTTCGCCTGCTTGCGCAGTCGCTGGAGCTCCTGGTCCTCCGGCGTCATGCGGGAGCCTCGAATCGCGCCGCCTCTTCCTTCTGGCGACGCAGCGTCCCGCGAGTCCACAGAGCGGTCGCGACACCTATGACGGCGACGATGACGACCTCCGGCTGAAGCCTCTTGAACGAGGACTCGAGCGCGTAGCCGAGCAGCGCACACGACGGCCACGTCAGGATCCACGCGGTGACGACCTGCTGAGCGACGCCCCAACGGACGGCGGAGAGGCGTTCGGTGGCACCCACCCCCATGATCGCGGAGCCGATCGCATGCGTCGTCGAGACCGGGATGCCGACCTGCGCGGCGCCGAAGATCACAGCGGCGGCCCCGGTCTCGGCAGCGAACCCGTGCACGGGCTCCAGCTTCGTCAGCCGCAATCCGATCGTCTTCACCACCCGCCACCCGCCGACCATCGTGCCGAGGCCCATCACGACCGCCGCGGTGATGACGATCCAGAAGTCGATCTCGAACTCCGGCGGCGCGGAGGCGCCCGTGCCCGCCTTGTCCAGCACGATTGCGAGGGCGATGATGCCCATCGTCTTCTGTGCGTCGTTCGCTCCGTGGCTGAAGGCCATGAACGCGGCCGAACCGATCTGGGCCTTCCCGAAGATCCGCCGCACGATGGCGGGACGCGTCTTGGCGAAAATCCGGTAGATCGCAACCATCAGCAAGAGGGCCACGAAGAACCCACCTACGGGCGACGTGACGAGACCTATGAGGGACTTCCTCGTCCCCTCCCATTCGAGCGCCGGGAAGCCCCCGGCTGCGTAACCCGCACCGAGCAAACCCGCGACGAGGGCGTGCGACTCGCTGGAGGGCAGTCCGAGGTACTGGGCGCCCAGCGCCCACACGGTGGCGGCGAGCACGGCGGCGGCGATCGTGTTCAGGGAGACGAAGTCCGCGTCGACGATGCCGGACGCGATCGTCTTCGCGACCGCCGTTCCCGACAACGCGCCGAGGAGGTTCAGCACGCCGGCCATGGCGACGGCCTGGAACGGGCGCATGACTCGGGTGGAGACCACCGTGGCGATGGAGTTGGGAGCGTCGGTCCAGCCGTTGGAGAACTCGAAGAGGTAGGCCAGCGCGAGGACCAGCCAGAGTGATACCTGGTCCTCCACCTCAGCCCTGCTTCATCACGATGCTCTCGATGGTGTTGGCCACGTCCTCGAGCCGGTCGATAGCCTGCTCGATCTCTTCGATGATGTCCTTGAACTTCAGGACGTCCATGGCCTTGTAGTCACCCGAGAAGAGCTCCGCGATCGTACGGCGGTACGCGCGGTCGCCGTCGTTCTCTAGCCGGTTGATCTCGACCCAGTAGTCGTCGAGCCCCTTCATCTTGCGCAGCCCGGGCATCGCGGTGGCCGTGATCACCGCGGCTTGCTGGAGGATTTCGGCGAGCGCGACCATCTGCGGGAGTGGGTTCTCGATCTTGTGGAGCTGCAGGTACTCCGCGGCGGCCTCGACATGATCCAGGACGTCGTCGAGGTTGGACGCAAGCCGGTGGATGTCCTCGCGGTCGAACGGCGTCACGAACGTCGTGTTCAGCCGCCGGATCATCTCGTGGGTGATCTCGTCACCCTCGTGCTCGATGTCGACCACACGTCCGGCTTTGATGTCTAAGTCCCTGTAGTCGCGCAGAAGGTCCAGCAGCCCTTCGGCTCCTTGATGGACCTTGTGCGCCATCTCTTCGAACAGGTCGAAGAAAGACTCCTCGCGCGGGATCAAACGCAGGCGCATCTACGCTCCCCTGTCGGCCGGCTGTCGCCGGGCAGGATAGCGCCCGTAGGCAACCTCTCGCTATCTACAGATTGTCTAC
>DASQDO010000533.1:0-1757 GCA_035634135.1 Actinomycetota bacterium | reverse complement strand
CCGGGAAGATGCTCTACCTGTTCGGGCAGTCCATCCTCCCGACGGTCCCGGCTTCGTTCCTGACGTTCGCCACCGAGCCGATCTACCGCGCCTACGAGGAGTTCCCGCGCCTGTGGGGCATTGGCGTGGTGACCGACCAGAGGATCGCCGGGCTGATCATGAAGGTGGGGGGTGGACTGCTACTGTGGTCGATCATCGCGGTCATGTTCTTCCGGTGGAGCAGCGCGCAGGAACGCCAGGAGATCCCCGAGATCACCTGGGACGACTTCGAACGGGAGCTGGAGGCTTGGGAGCTGAGGAAGTGAGGCAATGAGCACTCAGGACGACTCGCTTCGGCCGGACCTCACCACCGAGGTCCGCGTAAAGGTCCCACTCCCGCTCGTCATCCCGCTGGTGTCGCTAGCCGTGATCGGGCTCGTCGCGTACGGGTTTGCTCAGGTGCTGCTCGCGGTGCCGAAGGAAGCCGCCACGATGCTCGCGATGGTCGCCGCTGCGAACGTGATGGGCGCCTTCGCCTACGCGGCGCTGCGCCCGCGCATGCAGCCCGTGACGATGGCCGAGCTCGGCGTCATCGTCCTGTACCCGGTGATCATCGGCATCGCGATCGCGCAGTTCGGCTTCGGCGCGGAGGCGCACGGGCACGACACCGCGGCCGGCGAGACCCACGGGGCTGGGGCCGCCGGCGAGGGGGCCGCGCCGTCGGGCCCGACGACCGCCGTGGTGGCGACCGGGCTCGTGTTCGACGTCGAGACGCTCGTGCTCGAGGCGAAGAAGGACACGTCGATCGAGTTCACGAACGAGGACTCGGCCCCCCACAACATCGCGATCTACGAGGACGACAGCGCGAGCGGCGAGGCGATCTTCGAGGGCGAGCAGATCTCGGCGAGCAGCACGACCTACGAGTTCAAGGCTCCGCCCGCCGGTGAGTACTACTTCCAGTGCGACGTCCATCCCGACATGAACGGAGAGGTTCTCTCCGAGTAGTCGTCCGGCCGCGGGCGCTGTGACGCCCGGCCCCGTCCTCGCGCACGGCGAGGCTCCCGCCGCGGGACTGCTCACGTTCGATCCCCTCGTGTGGGCCGGCATCGCCGGCGCCGCATGGCTCTACTTCCGCGCCGTCCGCCGGACCAGGGGCTGGCCGCGGCACCGTTCGTGGTGCGCCGGGCTCGGCCTCGGCGCCCTGTTCGTCGCCACGAGCGGTCCCCCCTCCGTCTACGAGGGGTCCGTGTTCTGGGCCCACATGGTGCAGCACCTGCTCGTCACGCTCGTCGCCGCGCCTCTGCTCGCGTTCTCCGCGCCGGCCGCGCTGTTGCTGCGGGCGGGTTCGGCCCGGGCGCGCGACGCGCTGCTGCGGATCGTCCATGCCGGGCCCGTCCGGGCGCTGACCCATCCCGTCGTGACGTGGGCGGGCTTCGGGCTCGTGACGTGGCTGACGCACTACTCGCCCTTGTACGAAGCGGCGGTCCACGACGAGCTGCTGCACGCGCTCGAGCACGCGCTCTACCTCGGCTCCGCGTTGCTGTTCTGGGCCCCCGTGGCGGGGCTCGACCCGACGCGGCGGGTGGCGCGGCCCGTGCGGGTGGCGTACCTGCTCGCCGCGATCCCGGTCCAGTCGTTTCTGGGGCTGGCGATCTACTCGGCCGACGCGCCGCTGTACGACCACTACGCCTCGCTCGACGACCAGCGCACCGCCGGGGCCGTGATGTGGATCGGCGGCGACGTCGTGCTGCTCGGCTGGACGGGCGTGGCGGCCGCCG
>DASQDO010000532.1:0-4624 GCA_035634135.1 Actinomycetota bacterium | reverse complement strand
GAGCGCTCTGCGCGAGGAGCTGCCCGGCCTCACGCTCAACATGCACTTCCACGACACGAGGGGCACGGGGCTCGCCAACGTGCTCACGGCGCTCGACCTCGGCATCGCCTACTTCGACGCGTCGGTCGGGGGCATGGGGGGCAGCCCGTACGCGGCCGGCGCCACCGGCAACGTCGCGACCGAGGACCTGGTCCATATGCTTGCCGACATGGAGATCGAGACCGGCGTCGACCTCGACAAGCTGCTGGACGCGGCCCGCATCGCGCAGGGGTTCATCCAGGGTGAGCTTCCGAGCAAGGTCCTGAAGGCGGGGCCGCGCTGGGCCGTCGTGGGGCGGGCCTGATGTTTCGGCGGATCCTGATCGCGCACCGCGGTGAGATCGCGGTCCGGATAGCGCGTACGTGCCGCGCGCTCGGTGTCGAAGCGGTCGCGGTGCACTCTGACGTCGACGCGGGGGCGCGCCACGTCGCCGCCGCGACCCGAGCGGTCCACCTCCCGGGCGTTGCTCCCACCGAGACCTATTTGAACGTCGAGGCGATCCTCGAAGCGGCTCGCTCCACGGGGGCCGAGGCGATCCACCCGGGCTACGGCTTCCTGTCGGAGAGCGCCTCGTTCGCGGACGCCGTGGTCGGCGCAGGGGTCGTCTGGGTCGGTCCGCCGCCCGCCGCGATCCGCGCCGTGGGCGACAAGATTTCGGCTCGGCGGCTCGCGGTCGAAGCCGGCGTGCCGGTCGTGCCGGGGATCACCGATCCGGTCGAGGACGTCGCCGTGCTCGAGCAGTTCGCGTCGGAGCACGGCTATCCCGTGGCGATCAAGGCGTCGGGCGGGGGAGGGGGCCGCGGCCTGAAGGTTGCGCACTCCGCCGCCGAGCTCGAACCGGCATGGACCTCCGCGCGCCGTGAAGCCGAGGCGTACTTCGGCTCGCACGACGTCTTCGTCGAGCGCTACCTCGAAGGCCCCAAGCACCTCGAGGTGCAGCTCCTCGCCCCGGGCCCCGACGAGGCGCTGTGGCTCGGAGTCCGAGATTGCTCTCTGCAACGCCGGCACCAGACGCTGATCGAGGAGACCCCTCCGCCGCGCTGGGCCGAACGGGTGCCGGAGATGGGCGAAGCCGCGGTCGCGCTCTCGAAGGCGTGCGGCTACGTCAACGCAGGCACGGTCGAGATGCTCGTCGACCGCGCAGGCGAGTTCCACTTCCTCGAGGTCAACGCGCGTCTCCAGGTAGAGCACACGGTCACCGAGGAGGTCCTCGGGCTCGACCTCGTCGAGTGCCAGCTACGCATCGCGTCGGGCGAGAGGCTCGACTTCTCGCAGGCCGACCTCGTCCCGCGCGGCCACGCGATCGAGTGCCGCATCAACGCCGAGGACCCCGCGCGCGGCTTCGCGCCGACGCCCGGCCGCCTCGTCCGCTACGTCGAGCCGGCCGGTCCGGGAGTGCGCGTCGACTCCGGCTACGTCGAGGGCGACGAGGTCCCCGGCGCGTACGACTCGCTCATCGCGAAGCTCGTGACGCACGGTGCCGACCGGGACGAGGCACGGGAACGGATGCTGCGCGCTCTGGACGAGTACACGGTCGAGGGCATCGAGACGACGATCGCCGCGCACGTGCTGCTCCTGCAGGAGGAGTCGTTCGTCGCGGGGACGCACGACACGACGACGGTCGAGTTCGGCGACGTCCTCGACGCGCTCGCGGCTTCAGAAGAGGAGCTGCGCGACGTCCTCCTCGTCGGTGGGAAGCCAGTGCGGCTGTGGAACCCGGCGATGGCCGCGTCGGCCGCCGCCGCGACCCACGGTGCCGTCGCGGGCGGCGACGTCGTCTCGCCGATGCAGGGGACGATCCTCAAGGTGCTGGTCTCGGTGGGCGACGAGGTCGAGGCCGGACAGCCCCTGGTCGTGCTCGAGGCGATGAAGATGGAGAACGAGATCGCCTCTCCCGCCGCGGGTGTGGTCGAGGCGGTCGACGCCGTGGTGGGGGAGACGGCGGGCGCGGGAGCGGTGCTCGTGCGCGTCGGTTCGAACGGGCGGACTGAGCCGGAACCCTCGCCGTAGTGGCCGCGGGCGATTTCGCGCTCGTCCTGGCTCAGCTCTTTCTTTCGGTTCTCATCGGATGGGCCGTCGCGTGGGCGTTGACGCGCTGGGCCCGGTTGGACGAGCTCGCGGTCGTCGAACGAGCGGCGCTCGCGATCGCCGGGTTCCTCGCGTTCGCGGTCGCGGCGATGCTGCTGAACGTCGTCACGCGGGGGCTCGTGTTCGGTACGCCCGGGGTGGTTCCCGCGCTCGCGGCGGTCCCTGTGCTGTGGTGGTGGCGACGGTCTCGGGAACGCCTTCCGCGGCCGTCGCGTGCGTGGGTCGCGCCTGCCGCGCTGGCGCTCGTGCTCGTCGCGATCTATCTGCTCCCGGTGCTCTTGACGGGTTCGGGCGTCAGAACCGGCGACCCGCCGTGGCATCTCGGGTGGACCGAGCAGCTGCTCGGAGGCGAGCCCGTCCCCGTCGGCCCGGCCCCCGAGGTCGCGCGCAACGCCTACCCGTGGGGCTTCCACGCCTTCCTCGCGACCATGGTGCGTCTCGTCCCCGCGTCGACACCGCTCCTCGCGCACGAGACCGCGCACGTGATCCTGCTGGCGGGGATCCCTCTCGTCGCGGCGTGCCTGGCGCGGCGCGTGAACCGGCGAGCAGGTCTCGCCGCGGCGGCCTGCACCTCGTTGATCGGCGGTTTCGGCTGGCTGATGGCACGGGAGCCCGCGTTCGTGACGAGCCCTCGGGAGGCGCGCTTCGGCGCGGACCTCGTCGTTGCGTCCCCCAACTCCGTCTACGAGCTCATGCCCCCGGCGCTGCCGCGCGAGCTCGGGCTCCTCGTCGCCGGCGTCGCCGCACTACTCCTGCTCGTCGCGCTCGAGCACGGGACGCGCCGCGCCAGGGTGCTGGCAGGTGTACTCGCCGGCCTGGTCGGGGTGGTGAGCGTCCCGATGCTGTCGACCGCGCTGATCTGGACGATCGTCGCCTGCCTGTTCGTCGGAGGCACTAAGTGGCGCGCCGCCGCAGAGGTCTTCGTGCCGGCCGTAGCGGTGTTCGCGACGTGGGCGGCTCCCGTCGGCCTCGGCTACTTGCGCTACGGAGGGTTCGTCGACATCACTCCGCGCCTCGGAATGGAGTGGCCGCTGCCGACCGCGCTCGGGTCCTACGGCCTCCTGTTGCCGCTGGCTATCGGGGGGATCGCAGGTGCGCGGAGCACGCGCGAGGGCCGCGTCCTGCTGTCGCTGACGGCCGCCAGCGCGGCGCTGCTGGGTCTTGCCGTCGCGAGGGACGTCTTCGACTGGACCGTTTGGAACAACGCGACGCTCCTTCATCAGGGACGGATGTGGCCGCCCGTCCACCTGCTCGCGGGGGTCTTCGGGGGCGTGGCGCTGGAGCGCGCCCACGCCGCCGTGGCGCGACGTTCCGCCCGGGTCGCTGCCGTCGCGGCCGGCGCCGTGCTGTGCGTCGCGGCGGCGTCACCGGTGCTCGCGTCCATCCGCCTCGCGCAGATCCTCTCCGACGGCAGCGCCGGGTTCGAGTACGCCGGCCGCGACTTCGAGAGCGGCTCGTTCGTACGCGAGGCGGGCGAGCTCCTCTCGCCGGACGACGTCGTCTCGGTGACGGGGTCGGACGATCTCGCGTGGGCCCTGTTCCAGACGTCGGGCGCCCGGCTGGCGCGCTACGACGACTCGCGCTTCGAGCGCAACGACCTCCGGATCCGCTTCGCCGACCTGGCGGCGGAGTGGGACGAGCGAGTCGGGGGCCGCGGCTTCACGCCGTCGCACACGGTCGTGCCGCTCGGAGCATCCGGCCCCGTGCTCGGCGACCAGCTGGTGATCGGCGAGTTCCGGGGCGAGCGGTGGGTCCTGACGGAGCTCGACTAGCGCCGCGGGGGCGTCAGGCCGTCGAGTCCTCGAGTCCTCCGTAAGCTGACTTGCCGTGTAATCTCGTAATCCCACTAGCAGGAGGACGGATGAACGACGAGATCAAGGGCTGGTTCGCGGGACGCCTGCCGGACGACTGGTTCGAGGCCGCCCCCGAGGTCACCGGCGACCGGGACGAGGTCCTCGTGGTCGGGCGGCTCGGCGACGTCGACCTCGGCGCCGGCGCCTCGGAGGACGGGACGAACGCCGCGCGGCTTGCGCGCATCAAGAGGTTCCGCGAGGACACTCGATCGGCACGCATGGCTATCGCCGACGAGGCCGAGCGGCTGTTCGGCCGGAAGGTCGCTTGGGGGGCCGAGTGCGGCGGCGTCCGGCGAGTGTTCACGAACATGGCGATCCCGGTGATGACGCGGCTCCGTCTGCGCGAGCGGACGGTGCTCGACACGTTGATCGACGCCGGCGTGGCGCGCAGTCGCAGCGAGGCGCTTGCGTGGTGCGTCCGGCTCGTCGGCAAGAACGAGGCCGAGTGGATCGCGTCGTTGCTCGACGCGCTCACGGAGGTCGAGAAGGCGCGCGCGCAGGGACCGGCGGCGTGAGCGAAGAGGCGGCGCTCGACGCGTACTCGAGCATCGTCACGCGGATCGCGGAACGGCTCGCGCCCTCGGTGACGAACCTCGCGGTCTACGAGCCGGTCCGCGGCGGCCGCCGCGTCTCCGGCAACGGCA
>DASQDO010000531.1:0-10657 GCA_035634135.1 Actinomycetota bacterium | reverse complement strand
CGCGGCCCCCGCGCCGGTCCGGGTGACGACTCTCCACGACGCGGCGTCGAGCTCGGTCCACTCGGGGGCCGCGCGGCTCAGCCGGTTGAGCGTCTCGATCGCTCGGCGCGGCGGTGGCTCGTGCGCGGTGACGGCGGCCAGGAGGTCCCTGACCGCCGCCCGCACTTCCATCAGCTCGCTCCGGTGGAGCCTCAGCAGACCGACGGGGGCCGGGACGAAGCTCGACTCGATCCGGGCCCACTCCTCGAAGTCCTCGTTCGAGCCGACGAGGTCCTGCTCGGCGCCCTCCGTGATCGCCACGGTGTTCGCCAGGTCGAGCGCGGGCGGCATGCCCAGCCACTCCCACGTCACCTGCAGCACCGCGGCCCCGTCCTCCTAAGCGGCGACGCGCTCGCCGTGGATCATCTGGGTCCCCTCGAGGTCGATCAGCCCGAACATCGGCGCGCACGACTCGGACGTCATGGCGGCCTCCGAGGCCGCGTGGGCCGACTCGATGCTCTCCCACCAGACGACGTCGACCCAGGTGTCGCTCTCG
Source organism: Actinomycetota bacterium (assembly GCA_035634135.1). Classification (GTDB taxonomy): domain Bacteria; phylum Actinomycetota; class CADDZG01; order CADDZG01; family WHSQ01; genus JALZEG01. The sequence continues at coordinate 10,122 of DASQDO010000531.1, read as the reverse complement.
GCCGAGTAAGTGAGGTCGCGCGACACGAACCCCGGCTGGCGCTTCGCCCATTCGGTCACGGCGTCGACCGTCTCCATCAGCTGGTCGCGGCCCACGCCCTCCTTCAGCTTGAAGATCGCCAGCTCGACCACCCTGCCCTGCTCGTCCAACGCGCAGCTCCTTTCTAACGGGATTTGGAGCACTATCGCGTTAGTCAGGCGGAGGTGTCAAGGGCGACCGGGCCCGCCCTCCGTCCGTCGGCCTCCATGCGGAAGAGACGGAAGAAGACGTCCACCGAGGGACCGATCGTGACGACGAAGAGAAGCGTGCCGATGCCGACGGCCCCGCCGAGGAGCCATCCGACGAGGAGGGCCGTGCCCTCGATCACCGCGCGGGCGACGCCGACGCGCACGCCGAGCTTCGTCGCCGCGAGCACCATCAGGCTGTCGCGCGGCCCGGCCCCCAGGTTCGCGCCGATGTACAGGGCGGAGCCGAGCCCGACGACCGCGACCCCGGCGAAGGCCACCGCGACCCGCCACGCCATGTGCGCGTCCTCGAGCCCCGTCCCGGCGTCGCTCAGCAGCATCAGGTCGACGAACGTGCCGACCAGGAGCATGTTCGCGATCGTCCCGGGGCCCGGCCTGATGCCGAACAGCGCGCTGACGAGCACGAGCAGGAGACCGATCGCGATGACGGCGATGCCGAAGCTCAGCGGGGTGTTGCGCCGGATCCCGTCGTGGAGCACGTCCCACGGGGGCACGCCGAGGCTCGCCCGCAGCGTCAGCACCGTGCCGAGGGCGAACAGCCACAGCCCGGCGACGAGACGGACCGAGCGCACGGTCAACGAGGCTTCCATGCTCCCGACAACCGGCCGCGTCGAGGGCTCCTTCCCGCGTCCGGTCACTCGTCGAGGGCGTCGCGCTCGATCTCGAACTCCGTGCCGAGGCCGCTGAACCGCACGTAGTCCACGGCGACCGCGACGCCGTCACGGAAGTAGAGGATCTCGGCTTCGTAGTCGCGCGCGGCCTCCACGAAGAACTTCAGCCCGGTCGCGCCGGTGGATCCCACGCCGAGGACGGTCGTGCCGTCTTCCTCCTCCACGATCCGGCGGTGGTAGTGGCCAGAGAGCACGAGCGGGACCGCGCCGTAGGAAGCCTCGGCCATCCGGCTGTCGTGGACCGCGAGCACGTCCGGCGCGACGCGGGCGACCTCGGCGGCCGCGTCCTCACCCTCCTCCACGCGGATCTCCGCGGCTTCGTCCGGCGAGATGTTGTTCCAGTTCGTGTCGGTTGGATCACCCCAGCCGAGGATGCTCACGCCGGACACGTCGGCGACCGTCCCGTCCAGGATCGTGAGGTTCTCGACGCGGTCGAGCGCGGCCTCGTTCGCCGCGGAGTCGTGGTTGCCGGGCACGAGGTAGTAGGGGACGTCGATGCGCTCGACGAGCTGCCCGATGCGCGACTCGAGCGTCACGCCGAAGTTCGTGAGGTCACCGGTGTCGAGGACGGCGTCGACGTCGAAGCGCTCGGCAAGGCGGCGCGCGAGCTGGACTCCCAGCGGGTTCGAGTGGATGTCGCTCACGTGCAGGATCGCGACCGAGTCGCCGGCGGGGTCCTGGCCCGGCTCGGCGACGAGCGCCAGCAGCTCCGACAGCCGGTCCGCCGCGGTCTCGTAACGGGACTGGATGGCGCCGAGCGTCACCTCGCCGCTCTGCAGAGCGTCGATCACGACCGGCGCCCGGACGAGCGCGCCGGTGAAGCTCGGCTGCTCGAACGCGTCTACGTCGAACGACGCCGCGGTCAGGCCGAGGAGCGCCGCTGCCGCGACGGCGCCGCCCGCGGCCCCCGCCGCGACGTAGGAGAGCCTGCGGCGCGGCAACAGCGCGGCCACGATCCCGCCGAGAACCGCGGCGCCGAGGCACGTCTGCCAAACGAGGCGGGGGACGAGAGCGCGGAGGTCTTCCTCGACGGCGGCGGCTAGCTCCGCCCGGGCCGCGGCGTTGCCCACCCGCTCGGTCAGGCGCGGGACGTCGACCTCGGACAAGGTCATGCGCAGCGCGACCGGAGGCGTGTGCGTCCCGGCCGTCACGGTCCCGAGCGGCGGGATTCGCAAGACCATGCGACCCCCTCCCGGCGCGAGCGTCGTGTCCAGGGTCGCGGGGCCGGCCTCGTGCCTGACGGCCGGGAGGAGCCCGAGCGCGGCGTACGAGGCCGCGGCGCCGAAGCATCCGGCGAGCAGCACCCCGAGCAGCCGGCGGGGGCGCGACCCCCCTACTCGTAGCGGAGGCACTCGACGATCCGAAGGCGCGTGGCCAGCCGGCGCGGGTACACCGCCGACAGCGCCGCGATCAGGGTCCCCGCCGCGATCGCGACGGCGAACAAGGTCCACGGAGGCTGGTAGGGGATGTCGAACGCGTAGAGGAAGTTCATGCTGACGAGCATCAGCACGCCGAGCCCGGACCCGAGCACGACGGCGCCGACGCCGCCGACGACGCCGATCCCCGCGGCCTCGAGCACGACCGTCCGCCCTAGCTGACGGCGCCCCATCCCGATCGCCTGCTGCAAGCCGAACTCCCAGCGGCGCTCGATGACCGCGGTGAACATCGTGTTCACGATCGTCAGGAACGCGACGAGCACGGCCGCGAGCTGGATGCCCTCGGCGATCGAGAAGATCTGGTCGACGGTAGCGGTGATGTTCTCGACCTGCTCCTCCTTGCGGATCACCTGCGCCGGCATGCCCTCTGCCTCGACGGTCTCCTCGAGCCTGCGCTCGAGCGCCGCGACGTCGACGCCCGGCTCCGGGTCGACGCCGAACGAGTCCGCGCGGTCGTCGTTCCAGTGCTCGCGGTACGTGTCCGCCGACATGTACATCGAGTCGAACGACGCGAGGTCGTTGAAGAAGCCGCCGACGGTGAAGTCCTTCAGGCCCTGGGGCCCCGCGATCGAGAGCGTGTCGCCGATCTCGAGCTCGCGCCGCTGCGCCATCTGCTCGGCGACGACGACCTCGCCGCGCTCGAGCGCGTCGACGAGCGGCTCGGAGTCGACGTCGCCTACCGACAGTCCCTCGACCGCGTCGGCGCGCGCCTCGCCGCTCGTCGGATGGACGTAGGCGATGACCTGCTCGCCGTCGGCGGTGAGGTTCGCGTACCGGAACGGCAGCACGTTGTCGACGCCCTCGACCTCTTCGAGCGCGGCGACGAACTTCCCCGAGAGCGGCTGGTCGGACTCGACCCCCCCGGTGTACGAGTTCGTCTGGACGTACAGGGGCTGGCTGTACCAGTGCTGCGCGAAGTCGCGGAACTGGCGGTCGAGGGAACCGATGGCGCCGCCGACCCCGATCACGAGGCCGAGCGTCAGCACGAGCGACCCCACCGTCACCGAGGTGCGGCCGGGGTTCTTCGCCAGTGCGTCGGCGGCGAGGCGCCCGGTCGCGCCGAAGAGCCGCGTGAAGACCGGGCGGAGGACCCGCACACCGAGCGGAACTGCGACGGGAAGGATCGTCGTGACGCCGCCGAGCCCGGCCGCGAGCGAGACGACCGCTACGGGGTACGCGCCGGTCTCGATGTACAGCGCCATGCCCCCGAGACAGACGATCACCCCGCCGACCGCGAGAGCGACCGATCGCGCCGGCGTCAGCGCGCCCCGCCGCGTCCGCGCCCACTCGAGCCCCGCCTCCGGTCTCAACGCCTCGACCGGGGCGACGCGCATGATCCGGCGTGCGGGCAGGAACGCGCCGGCGAGCGACACCGCTATGCCCGCGCCGAGGCCGAGCAGCACGTGCCACGGCTCGACCGCGAGGGGGCCCGTCGCCCTGACGCCGACCGCGGCGAACTGGTCGACGGCGCGCCCGACGAGGACGCGCGCGAGCACGATCCCGGCTCCGACCCCCGCTACGGACGCGACCGTCCCGAGGAGCCCGGCCTCGCCGAGGAACGCGGCGAAGAGCTGCGACCGCTTCGCGCCGAGCGCGATCGCCATCGAGACCTCGCGCCTGCGCTCCGCGAGCGCGATCGACATCGTGTTGTAGACGACGAACAGCGCGACGAACAGCGAGACCGCGCCGGCGAGCGACGTCAGCGCGGCGATGCTCTCGAAGGTGCGCTCGAATGCCTCTCCCCTCTCGCCGGGCGGGCCGACGATGGCCGCGCCGCCGAGGACGTCGTCGAGCGCGCTCTCGACGCGCCCGGCCGCGACGTCCTCTTCCACGACGACGTAGACGGAATCGACGCGGCCGCGCTTCTCGAACGCCTCCTGCGCGGCCTCGAGCGACATCGTCCCGACGTCGCCGCCGTTGAGCAGCGAGAGGCCGGGGCCGGACGCGTGTGCGGTCACCTGGAGCGCGACGCTGCCCGACGGCGTCTCCGCGCGCACGACGTCGCCGATCTCCGCGCCGAGCCTCTCCGCCACCTGTTCCGCGAGCACGACGCCGCGCGCCCTCAACCCGAGCTCGCCCTCGACCACGACGCGCCCCGCGTCGCCGAGCCCGGTCGGGAACAGCCTCAGGAACCCGGGGCCGACGCCGAGGACCATCGTGTCGGACTCGCCGGCCGGCCCGGTCAGGTGCGCGGTCGTACGCACCACCGGCACCGCGGCTTCTACGCCCCCGACGGCAGCGACCTCGGCGACGACGTCTTCCGGCAGGCCGGTCTCGTCGGCCGAGGCGACCTCGATCTCGGCCGCGCCCGCGAGGTTCCTGATGCCCTCGCGCACCGACGAGAGCAGCGTGCTGTTGATCACGGTGATCGACGTCACGAGCGCGACCCCAGCGGCGACGCCGCCGATGGTCAGTGCCGTGCGCAGCCGCTTCTCGACGAGATGACGCCCGTTGACGCGTCGCAGGAACGCGAGGAGGCCCTTCACGTCAGCCTTCCGTCTGCGAGGCGGACGGTCCGGTCGGCGTACTCGGCAGTCCGCCCGTCGTGGGTCACCATCACGATCGTCTGCCCCCGGTCCGCCGTGGCGCGCAGCAGCCCGAGGATCCCTTCGCCGGTCGCGGAGTCGAGGTTGCCGGTCGGCTCGTCGGCGAGCACGACGGCGGGCTTCGTGACGAGCGCCCGGGCCAGCGCGACCCGTTGCTGCTCGCCGCCGGAGAGCTGGGACGGGCGGTGGTCGGCGCGCTCCGACAGGCCGACCGACCCGAGCGACTCGCTCGCCCGGGGCAGAGCGTCCGGGTGCCCGTCGAGGAGCAGCGGGAACGCGACGTTCTCGACCGCGGTCAGCGTCGGCAGGAGGTTGAAGAACTGGAGCACGAAACCGAGATGCCGGCGCCTGACGAGCGCGAGCTCCTCGTCGGGCAGCGACGACATGTCGCGGCCCTCGAGGACCACGCGGCCGTCGTCGGGACGGTCGAGGCCGCCGATCACGTGCAGGAGCGTCGACTTGCCGGAGCCCGAGGCCCCGGTGATCGCGAGGAACTCGCCGGGCATGACGGCGAGGTCGACGCCGCGCAGCGCATGGACGGCCTCGGCCCCCGACGAATAGGTCCGGACGATTCCTTGCGCTTCGATCACCGCGTCGCTCACCACGCCATCGTGTCGCATCCCCGGCGTGACGAGGACGTCGCGGCCGAGCGACTCAGGCGATCGCGCCCGCGACGAGGTCGGCCGCCGCCGACAGGTCCGTCCCGAGATACGTCCCCGGGACGCTACGGCGTCCGCGGGCGGCCGCGAAGCCGTTGCCCGCGTAGAACACCTTCGTCTTCGGGATCGACGAGAGCAGCCTCAAGGTGACGAGCGAGCCGCGGCGCGCCTGGGCCCGGTGGCAGAGCATCACGGCCGCGGCCGCACCGGAGTCGCGCACGGTCAGCGCGAACGAGTCCGGCGGCGTCTGCGCGCCCAGCAACAGCGCGGGCACACCTCGCTCGACGAGCAGGACACGGAACGCCTCGAGGCCCCCGGTGTGCAGCTCCTCGGGGCCGCACGCGAGGACGACCGGCCGTCCCGAGGTGTCGTCGAAGGACCGGGCCGCGGCCTCGCCGAACCACCTGCGGATCTCGCCGGTGCCGAGGTGCTCGCCCGCCACGTCGCACGTCCCGACCGCCCAGTGGTCACCGATCTCGCGGAGCGCTACGACGGCGACGTTCTCGACGGTCCTCACGACCCCGAGCTCCCGCTCTGCGTCGAGGAGCGTGCTCCTCACGCGGCCCGGGTCGAGCGAGATCGCACCCGCGACGATCGGGTCGACGTACTCGTGCGCGCGGCGCGCGTCGATGGCCCGCAGCATCTCGACGGCCTCGCCCGCGTTGCGCCCGCGCGCGATCTCGTTGCGCAGCGCGACGAGACGGCGCAGGTCCTCTGCGGAGTAGCGGCGGTGCCGGCCGGACGTGCGTGCGGGGTTCGGCCATCCGTAGCGCGTCTCCCAGGCGCGGATCGTCGTCCCCGGCACGCCGATGACGTCCGCGACGTCGCCCAGTCGCAGTGATTGGTCCTTGAGCTCGTCCGCCCGAGCCACGCTACTCGTCGCTTTGCATGGTTTTCTTCCTCTTACCCACGAGAGCCTTCGGGAACCGAATGCGCCGGTCCCCTTCCCGCGCCCGCCGTGGCGCGTTCGAGACCGCTTTGGGTCAAGTAGCTGACGCGGAGCGCGCTCGCTGCTTAACTTGCGCTCGGCGTCGTACGAAGGAGGGGACCCACGTGCAAACCGGTCGACCGTTGCGCTTCTTGTTCCTCGCGGCCCTGCTGGTGGCCGGCCTGCCGGCCGGACCGGCCCGGGCGCAGCTCGACTGCCACGACCGCGAGGTCACGATCGAGGGCACGGACGGCGACGACGAGCTGACCGGCACCGCCGGCAGCGACGTGATCCTGGGGCTCGAGGGCAACGACGTGATCAGGGGCCTCGGGGGCGACGACTTCCTCTGCGGCGGCGAGGGCATCGACCGCATCTTCGGCGGAGGCGGCGAAGACTCCCTCGAGGGTGGCGCCGGCGACGACGCCGACTCTGCGATCGTCTCGCTCAACGGCCAGGACATCGGGCTCGAGCTCGACGGGGGCCTCTTCGGCGAGCGCGGCAACGACGTGCTCTCCGGCGACGCGGGGACCGACACCGTGCTCGGCGGATACGGCAACGACGTCGTCGACGGCGGAGCCGAGGACGACGTCGGCATCGGCGGGCCGGGCAACGACGGCGTGTTCGGCGCCGGCGGCAGCGACTTCCTGCGCGGGGACAAGGGCGACGACCGCGTCGACGCGGGGACGACCGACGGGCTCATCGGTGCGTCCGACGAAGACCTGCACGGGGGGCCGGGCAACGACGTCCTCCAGGTCCGCGGGGGCGACGGCAACGCCTTCGGCGGTCCCGGCAACGACCGGATCGACGGTGGCGAAGGCGCACTCAACGCGTCGGGCGGCAAGGGCAACGACGTCGTCAGGAGCGGCCCCGCGGACGACATCCTCTACGGGACCGCGGGCCGCGACCGGCTCGTGTCCGGCGGCGACGAGGACGACGTCTTCGGCGGGAGCGGCCGCGACGTCCTGATCGTCGGCGGTGCCGCCGACTCGGCTTACGGCGAGGGCGGCGCCGACCGGCTCGTCGGAGGCGAGGGAGAGGACAACCTCAACGGCCTCGACGGCAACGACGTCCTGCGTGCCGGCCCCGGCCCCGACAACGCGTTCGGCGGCGGTGGCAACGACAAGCTGTTCACGGCCGCCGGTGAGGACGCCGCCCACGGCGGTGCCGGCAACGACGTGCTGCGCACGGGGGCCCAGGGCGACGACGCGTTCGGCGACATCGGCCGCGACCGCATCTTCACGGGCGCCGGCGAGGACAGCATCGACGGAGGGGACGGCCGGGACCGCGCGAACGGGGGGCCGGGCTCCGACGAGTGCCTATCGGTCGAGCGAGCGCGCTCCTGCTGAGCTAGAGCGCCGCCAGCTAGTCCGAGGCCGCGCGACGGCGGCTCCGGCGGCGCCTGCTGTCCGGTCGCGGCGGCGGCGACCGACGCGAAGAAGGGGCCCCTCGGGGCCCCCTCTTGCGAACATCGGATCTCGGCTAGTGGGTGTGCGCGTGGCCATCCGACTTCACGGCCTGGGCCGGCCTCGACAGGTTGATCGTCCCCAGGTCCCGCTTCTGGCCCCGGTCGATCGTCAGCGGCATCTTCATCGAGCCGCCGCTCGGCGCCGTGACCGTCAGCGTGTAGGCCTCGTTGGTCTTCGTGTTCCACGGGCTCGTGCTCGGGCCGACGTGCCACTCGAAGCGGCCGTCCTTGCCCACCGCCATCGTGTACTTGATCTTCTCGACGACGAACTCCTCGCCGATCGGGTTGCCCTCCGACAGCGGCACCCGCACGGTCTTCGTCAGCGTGAGCTTCGCCGGGCCCCCGTCCACGCGGCCGGTCAGCACCGAGTGGTACCTCGGGTTCGCGACGGCCTCGAGCATGATCGTGAACGCCTTGCTCGCCTTCTCGTGGTGTTGGGCGACGAAGTCACCGTACGGCGGGTGGAAGCCCTGGGTGCCGTGCTCCATCGTGAACCCGAGCGGGCCCGTCACCGCGTAAGCCCAGTCGTCGGTCGTCCCGGTCGTCGGGTACCCGACGGTGCCGTTGTTCTGGTAGCCGAGGACGTCGGCCATCTTCTGGCCGAGCGAGAACAGGATCTTGTCCTCGGGCGACTTGCCGCCGCCGGCCCGAAGCACGCTCGACTGATAGGTGTGGTTCGTGATGACGCCGGTCACGTTGCGGCTGAGCACGATGTCCCGCACGTTCGCGACCTCGGGCTCGGAGAACGGCGCCGCGCCCCGATAGGTCGCGTCGAGCTGGTTGCCCGAGGACCCACCCTGGTTGTCGCCCCAGAGGTACGAGTAGTTGCGGTTCGGATCGACGCCGTAGGCGTCCGGGTTGCGTTGCGCAGCGGGAACGGTCACCCCGGTCAGCGAGCGCCGGTTCTTACGCCAGTAACCCTCGAAGCCCTGCGGCCCGGACAGCACGTCGGTGTTGCTCGCGAGCGTCGGGTGAGCAGACGTGACCGACTCACGCGAGTAGTCGAAGCCGTCGACGTTGACGACCGGCACGACGACCACCCGGGCCCGCTTCAGCAGCCCCGTGATCTTCGGATCCTTCCCGTACGACTCGACGAGGTGGTGGGCGAAGATCATCGTGAACTCCGACGCCGGCCACTCCCGCGCGTGGTGCACCGCGTCGAGGTAGAAGACCGGGCGGCCGTCCAGCTTGTCCTTGACGTTCGCCGCGATCTCGAGGCCGTAGATCGTCCGGCCCTCGAGCGAGGGACGCTCCATCTCGAACAGCTCGACCAGGCCCTTGTTCTTGTCGGCGAGCTCCTGCATCTCGGCGTTGTAGTCCGCGAGGCGCCGGTAGTCGGTGCGGTCGGGCCCGGGCTGAACCGACACGACGTCGGGTGCCGCGGCCTCGAGCGCACGCTCGTGAGCGACGAGGTCCTCGACGACGACCTCGTAGTCGAGGCCGAGCGAGTCCAGCTCGGCGAGGTCGCCGGGCCAGAGCAGCAGCTCGATCTCGTTCCGGCCGTGGTTGTGGGTCTCGTCGAAGTGCGACATGAGATAGCCGGCCTGTTCCGGGCTGTCGACGCGCACGCGCGCGATCGAGAGGACGGAAGCGTCGGTCCGGCCGATGGGGGCCAGGGCGGAGACGAGCAGGGAGGCGAGCGCGAGAACGATTAGCTTTTTCATGGGGAGGGGGTTCGCCGCCTCCCCGGCGGTTCCTCCCGCCTAGCCGATGCCCTTCCGGGTCGCCAGCGCGGCCAGCTCGGCCCGGCTCGACACCCCCAGCTTGCGGAAGACGTTCTTCATGTGCGTCTTGACGGTCTGGGCGGACACGAACAGGCGGGCCGCGATCTGAGGGTTCGTCAGCCCTTCGGTCACGAGAGCGATCACCCTCAGCTCCGCGGCGGTGAGCGCATCCCATCCTCGTGCGCCCGTCACGGGACGTCCAGACAGCTGCAGCATGGTTCCCCCACGGCTCGAGCTCCCCGGAAAGGAGATTCGGAAGCTGTTCGAGCCTCTTTCTACTACTGCTGTAGTTGAGGCGCAAGGCTTGGCCTACATGGGCCAGCCCGGGCGTCTAGGAGCCGGAGTGCTTGGCGGCCTTGTCCCGGTACATCGCGGCGTCCGCCGCGCGCATGAGCTCCTCGATCGTCGACGGGTTCGCCGGGTCGAAGCGGGCGACTCCGACGCTGAA
>DASQDO010000530.1:0-6555 GCA_035634135.1 Actinomycetota bacterium | reverse complement strand
GGCGTCATGGGCGGCTGCAGGACCGCCGGGTGCCCCACGGCGCCGCCCCTCGTGGCGGCCCCGTTGCCCGAAGCCCAGAACGAGAGGTGTGCGCGGGCGCTGCGTTCCACCGCCTCGATCAGCTCGGTCGTAGCCGCCCAGATCACCGTCGCGTTCGTCGGGTCCCAGACCGGCGCGACCGGCCCCCACGAGTTCGACTGCGCGTCGATCCATCCCGCGTTGTCTCCCGCGAACCCGACTGCACCGGCGAACCCTCCCGAGACGTAGTCGTATCCCGTCTGGATCGCGACGATCCGGCACGACCTGCACGCGCCGTACTCGTTCGAGGCCGCCCGCGACGCCGTCATCGTTCCGTGACCCGACGCGTCGAGGATCCGGCCGGAGGTGGTCCGCCAGCTCGTGCACCCCGCCGGCGACTGCGGCCCGAAAGTGATCGCGCCGACGATCTTCGTGCCGGGGAACCAGTAGAGGCGGCCGGGCTCGACCTTCGCCCACACGCGCTTGCAGTCTGCGAGGAAGGCCTTCTCGAAGTCGGGCTCGTCGAGCGTGAGCCTCAGCGCCTGCGCGTCCTTCGGGAAACCGTCGATGTAGGTGGAGGGATGCCGGTGGCCGCGCGGCGACTCGTCCGCGAACGTGTCGTGGTACGGGTTGATGCCGGTGTCGATCACCGCGACGACGGCGTCTGCCCGGGCCGGCGCACCGAGAGCCGGGGCGGGCAAGGCCATCGCCGCGAACGCGACGATCGAAGCGCAGGTCCTACGCATATGAGAAGGCTTCGGCGCCGGGCCGTCCGGTCCCCCTCCGGCGGCCTCAAGTGGCCCGGGGCGTGCCTTTGCCTCTCTTCCCGGCCCTCGCTCGACCGGCCGCGTCCAGGATCACCTTGCGCAGCCTCACCGTGCGCGGCGTCACCTCGGCGCACTCGTCCTCGCGGATGAACTCGAGCGCCTGCTCGAGCGACATCTCCTTGTGCGGGATGAGCCGCACGAGCTCGTCGCTCGTCGACGACCGCATGTTCGTGAGCTTCTTCTCCTTCGTGGGGTTCACGTCCATGTCCTCGCCGCGCGTGTTCTCGCCGACGATCATCCCCTCGTAGACCTCCACGCCGGGAGGGACGAACATCGTGCCGCGGTCCTGCAGGTTCAGCAGCGCGTACGACGTCGTCGGCCCGCGCCGGTCGGCGACGAGGCTTCCCGTGGGCCGCGTCCTCAGCTCGCCGTGCCACGGCTCGTAACGGTCGAAGACGTGATGGAGCAGCCCGGTGCCGCGTGTCTCCGTCATGAACTCGGTGCGGAAGCCGATGAGGCCCCGAGCGGGCACCAGGTACTCCATGCGCACCCAGCCGGTGCCGTGATTGACCATGTTCTCGAGGCGCCCCTTGCGCAGCGCGAGCATCTGCGTGACGACGCCCATGAAGTCCTCCGGGACGTCGATCGTCAGCCGCTCGACGGGCTCGTGCACCTTCCCGTCGACGACGCGCGTGACGACCTGAGGCTTGCCGACCGTGAGCTCGAAGCCCTCGCGCCGCATCATCTCGACGAGCACGGCGAGCTGCAGCTCTCCCCTGCCCTGCACCTCCCACGCGTCCGGACGTTCGGTCTCGAGCACGCGGATCGAGACGTTGCCGACGAGCTCCGCGTCGAGGCGGTTCTTCACGAGCCGCGCGGTCAGCTTCTCGCCCTCCTGCCCCGACAGCGGCGAGGTGTTGATGCCGATCGTCATCGACAGGCTGGGGTCGTCGAAGTGGCTGACCGGCAGCGGCCGGGGATCCTCGGGGTCGGACAGCGTCTCGCCGATCGTGACCTCGGCGAGCCCGGCGATCGCGATGATCTCGCCCGGCCCGGCTTCGGCGGCGTCGACGCGGTCGAGGGCCTCGGTCACGTACAGCTCGGTGATCTTCACGCGCTCGATCGTGTCGTCGGCACGGCACCACGCGACCTGCTCGCCGCGCCGGATCGATCCGTGGAACACCCGGCAGAGCGCCAGCCTCCCCACGTACGGAGACGCGTCGAGGTTCGTGACCAGCGCCTGCAGCGGGTGGTCCTCTTCGTACGCGGGGGCCGGGATGTGGTCCAGCAGGAGCTCGAACAGCGGCTTGAGGTCGCTCCCCTCCTGCTCCGGGTCCATCGAGGCCCAGCCGGCCTTTGCGTTGCAGTACACGATCGGGAAGTCGATCTGGCCTTCGTCTGCGTCGAGGTCCAGGAACAGCTCGTAGACCTCGTTCACGACGTCGGCGATGCGCGCGTCGGGACGGTCGACCTTGTTGACGACGAGGATCACCGGCAGCCGCCCCTCGAGTGCCTTGCGCAGCACGAAGCGGGTCTGGGGCAGGGGGCCCTCGCTCGCGTCGACGAGCAGCAGCACGCCGTCGACCATCGTCAGGCCCCGCTCGACCTCGCCGCCGAAGTCCGCGTGGCCCGGCGTGTCGACGATGTTGATCTTCACGTCTCCGTAGCGGACCGCGGTGTTCTTGGCGAGGATCGTGATGCCCTTCTCGCGCTCGAGGTCCATCGAGTCCATCACGCGGTCGGCGACGTCCTGGTGGCTGCTGAACGCGCCGGACTGCCAGAGCATCGCGTCGACGAGCGTCGTCTTGCCGTGGTCGACATGGGCGACGATCGCGACGTTGCGCAGGTCGTCGCGGGTGAGCATGTAGCCAGTGTAGGTCCGTACACTCGCCGCATGAGCGAAACCGAACCGATGGACGTACCGAAGGTATTGGAGCTGCTGAGCAAGGCGATCCCCCTGCAGATGCGTTCGACGCTGCAGCTCGCGTGGGTCGCCGGCAGCGCGATCGGCGTCGAGTTCCAGTCGATCGCGGTGAAGTTCGAGGAGTTCTCGCAGGCCGAGCTCCACGACACGCGCCGCCTGATGGAGAAGATGATGGCGCTCGGCGGGACGCCCCCGACCGAGGTCGCGCCGCTGGAGGCCGTCCCGTCGTCGACCGACGGCGTGAAGCGGCTGATCGAGCTGGAGCAGGAGTCGCTCGAAGCGCTGCACGCGATCATCCCGGCGACGGGCCAGGAGGCGCGCTCGGAGGCCCTGGAGCACCTGCTGGAGCACGTGATCATGCGCAAGCAGCACCAGATCGACTTCTTGTTGCGGGCGGCTAGGGAGGCGTAACTTCTAGGGGTGGCGGACCCCAAGATCGAGAAGCGCCCGGACGTCGGCGTCGTGTTCGACGTGCAGCGGTTCGAGCGGCCGGGCGGCGACGGCGTCGCGTCCGGATTCCAGCCGACCGGGCCCTGGGACTTCCCCGACGGCGGTTACGACCACTTCGTCGAGCACGGCGTGCAGAAGGTGCGCATCCGCCCCGCGGCCCCCACGAACGGCGACGTCGGCATCGAACGGCACTTCGAGGTCTCCCCGGGCGACGTCTATCGCCTCACCGCGCGCGTGCGCGTGGCCCGCAAGGACGGGGCGTTCAAGGGCCGGGTCAACCTCTCGGCGAGGGAAGAGAACGGCGCGCAGGTCGAGGAGTTCAACGGCGCGCAGGAGGAGCAGACCGACACCCCGATGGAACGGACCGCGCTCGCGGTCGTCCCCAAGGAAGCGCGCGTCCTCACGGCACGCGTCAAGTTCCACTCTTCCGCTCCCGGCGACGCCGGCGAAGGCGAGATCCACTCGGTGCGTCTCGAACGCCTGCGGGACGTCCCGAAGGAGCCGGAGGGCGAGAGGCTCTCTCTCTACGACTTCAACGTCCACAAGATGGAAGACGAGTGGCGCGGCTGGATCCGGTTCATAAAGGACCAGCGGCTCGCGCCTCCCGACATAGTGCTCCTCCAGGACATCGCCGACGACGCCGGAAGGATGCGCTTCGAGGACGCGATGGGCGAGGCGTTCGGCGGACATTGGGCGGGCCGCGGGAGCGACCCGGCGTGGCAGGTCGCGGTCGTGTGGCGCAGCGGGCGTTTCTCGCAAGCCCAGAGCCGCGTGTGGCGCGGGTTCGGCGGCGAGGGCTGCGTCGACGGCAGCCAGGACGCGCCTGCCCTTCAGCTGAAGCTCCGCGACGACGCCGCGCGCAAGTGGATCTCGGTCGTCAGCCTGAAGACTCCGCCGGGCGTCGCGGACGAGTGCGTGTGGAAGAACATGCAGAAGGTCGACGGAAACTTCGACGGCGCCTGGCGCGGCGACCTCTGCGTGATCGGGACCGACGCGAACTCGCCGGATCGCGACGACCGCGACGACTGGGCCCGTTGGTACCGAAGGACGATCAGGTCCGAGGCCGCGCATCTCGCGGCGGAGGACTCGCTCGGGTTCTGCGACCCGGTCGCCGACGAGTGCGGGCGCGACCGCGCGCGGATGGAGGACCATCTCACGCTGGGGAAGATGCGGATCGACTTCCTCATGCTGAGGACGGGCGGCCGCAAGGCCCCGCGCGTCGTCCGGCAGATGACGCTTCCCCGCGGCAACGTCGACGGCGTGAAGTGGTCGGACCACCGGTCGGTCCACGCGGAGGTCGTGTACTAGCGGGAGGTCCCGGGCCCCCGCGTGCCGAAATGTGCGCTTTGACCCTTTTCCGATGGGGACGAGAGGAGGGAACCATGAAGAAGAGGATTGCGGGCCTGGCCCTCGCGGCGGCGCTGGTGGCGCTCCCCGTGGCACCGGCTCAGGCGGCACCGGCGCAGGGGTCGGACTGCCCGGCTTGTCTGGTGGGGTGCCTCGTGAATTGGACCTTCGACTACGTGACGTGGGGACTGCAGCACCCCGGCTACACCTGTGCGGACGTCGGCTAGGTAATTTCGCTCGGAACGGGAGATGCCTCCGGGGACGGGGGCATCTCTTGCGTTCAGGGGGTGAACAACCAGGCCCCGTCGGTGGCCGTGACCTCGTCGTCGTAGCCACCCGCGATCAGCACCGAGCCGTCGTCCAGCAACGTCGCGGTCGCGAACGAATGAGCGCCGGGGTGCTCGCCCTCGACCCGGACGAACGACCGTGAGCGCTCCTCGTAGACCTCGGGCACGTCGGCTCCCCCGGCCACCAGGACCTCCCCGCGCGCGGGAAGGTTCACCGGTGCGGGGAGCTTGAACCGCGCGAAGCGCATGCCCCCGGCCTTCCGAGCGACCCCCGTGGCCTGGTCGTAGACCTCCGCGCTACGACGGCGGCCGAAGGCGTCGTCGATGTCTGCACCACCGACGATCAAGACCCGGCCGCGATCGAGCAGGACGGCGCCGTGCTTCTGCCGCGCGACCGTCAGCCGGCCCCCGGCCGTGAACGTCCCGGTGGCCGGGTCGTAGACCTCGATCGACCGCAGCACACCGCCGGGTCCCAGCCCACCGGCGACCGCGACCCTGCCGTCTCGCAGCAACGTCGCGGTGTGTGAAGCGCGGGCGCGCGCCAGGCTCCCGGTCGACGTGAACTCCCCGGTCTCGGGGTCGTAGATCTCGGCGCTGCGGTTGAACGTCTCGTAGCTCTCGCGGAACCCGCCCACGACCAGCACGCGGCCGTCGCGCAGCTTGGTAGCGGTGAAGCCGTCGCGCGCGACCGCCATCGAACCGGTCGCGGCGAACGTCCTCGTCGCCGGGTCGTAGAGCTCCGCGCTCGACAGGAAGTCCCCGCCCCATCCTCCGGCGACCAGCACCGTCCCGTCGTCGAGCAGCACGCCCGCATGCCCGGTGCGCGCAGTCGCCATCGGCGCGGCCGGCAGGAACGTGCGAGTCGCGGGATCGAAGACCTCCGCGGAGTCGTAGTAGATCTCGGTGTCGCCGCTGAACCCGCCTGACAGCAGCACGGTCCCGTCGTCGAGGAGCGTCGCCGCATGCGCGGCTCGAGGCACGGTCATCCTTCCGATCTGCCGGACGCCGGATGCGACCTCGACACGGCGCGGCTCTCGGACCGTCGACGGCGCGACCACGCGTGCGGCCGCCAGCCCCGCCGCCGCGAACGCGACGACGCCCGTGGCGACCGCGACCCGGTTGCGCAGCCGCCTTCTCGTGCCTCGACGCACGGCGTCGACCACGTTGGGTGCGGGCGGGCTCTCGGCTACCCGGACGTCGGCGGCGGCCTGGAGCTCGTCGGCCAGGCGATCAATCGTCGGCATGGTCCCTCGCTTCCTGAGTGCGGCGAAGCGCCTCCCGGCCTTTGAAGAGGTTGCTCTTCACGCCTCCGATCGAGAGGTTCATCAGCTGCGCGACCTCGGCGAGCTCGAACCCGCCCAGGTAATGCAGGACGACGGCTTGTCTCTGACGCGGCGGGAGCAGCGCGAGACGCTCGACGAGATCGAGGCGCTCCACCCAGCGCGCGTCGGACTCGTGCGCGGCGTCGCTCTCCGGGCCACGCTCCTGCGGGTGCTGTCGCGCGAGCCGGCGCGCGACGTTGAGCGACGTCGTCATGACCCACCCGAGCGCCCAGGGCGCTCGGCTCAGCCGCCGCCCCCGTGCGACCGCCCGGACGAAGGCCTCCGGCGTGGCCTCCGCCGCGACGTCGGACGAGCCCGAGAACGCGAGCGTTGCCCGGTAGACGGCCGGGAACCCGGACGTATAGAAGCCCTCGAAATCGTGGACGCGGGCCGCGGCCCCCGGCCGGGCCCGCCTCATGGCTAGATCCACCGCAGTGCGT
>DASQDO010000529.1:0-8317 GCA_035634135.1 Actinomycetota bacterium | reverse complement strand
ACGTCGCGTATCCGGTCGAGATGGGTGCACTCCGCTGCGGTCACGCCGCCCAGAGTACGCCCGGCGCTACGACCCGGCGGCGGTGCCCATCTCCTCCGGGCCCCCCGTCACGAGCCCGACGAAGTTCCCCGCCGGATCCTCGAAGTGCGCGACCGTCGGACCGCCCGGGACCGTCATCTTCGGGTTGATCGTCTTGCCGCCGAGGTTCTCGATCGTCTCGAGCGCCGCGTCGATGTCCTCGACCCACACGTACCAGGTGAGGTGGTGACCGTTCCCTTCCGGCGGGGCCTGGCCTATCCCGCCGTTGATGCCTTCGCCGCCGTTGTCCACCATCCCGTAGCCCATCGGGTTGTCGGCGTTGATGCTCCAGCCGAAGGCCTTGCCGTAGAAGCCGATCAGCGCAGGCCCGTCGGGGCCGATGGCCTCGAAGTGCACGACCGGGTTCGCCATGGTCTCTCCTTCCTCCGCGGGTGTTCCGTCAGTGGGTGTTGACCACGCGGAGAGGCGAAACTAATCGGCGCGCTCAGGAAGCCGACGCAGCGCCCGCCCTCCGGGCCCACACGGCGCGCGTCACCACGACCAGCCCGCCGGCGGCCGCTGCCAGCGCCAGCGCGAGGACGGCCGGCGACAGCCCGTCGCTGGCCCCGGCAGGGGCGGTCTCGGTCGCCGCGACCGAAGCGGCGTCGTCGACCGGTTTCACGCCGGTCCCAGCGGCCCCCGCAGGCCCCCCGCCGTCACCGACGACCACCGCACCGACCATCGCGGGGTGCAGCTCGCAGTAGTACGGGAACACGCCTTCCTCTTCGAACGAGTAGGTCACGGCGTCGCCCATGTCGAGCATCTCCTCGGTGCCCCACGAGAGGGCCGCGCCGGTGACCGTGTGCGGGGACCTGTCCTTGTTGACCCAGCGGACTTTCTCACCGGGGTCGACGTACGTGACCGTGGTCTCGAACGCGCAGTCGATCATCGTGACCCTCGGGGCCGACGACGTCTTCATCCGGGCCGCCGGGTCGGCGTGGCAGAACCCGCCCGCGGCGACTCCGGGCGCAAACGCAACCGCCCCGCCTAGCAGGACGGCGAGCAGCAACGGGACACGGCGAGTCATGAGGTCTCCTTCCGCCGGTGTGGACGTCGACGTGATTACGACGCCCGAGCCGGGTTGGTTCCCTCAGCGCAGGCTCTCGGCGAGCCGTCGGGCCTCTCGCAGAGAGCCGGCGCCTTCGACGCGGAAGGTGACGCCGTCCTCCTCCCACAGCAGGACGTTGCCGGCGAGCCGGATGGTCTCCTGACGGACCGCACCGTTGCGCTCGGTGAAGAAGAAGTAGTGGGGATCGCCCGAGACCCAGTAAGCGGGAACCCCCCTGACGTCGGTGTACGTGATCCGCGACCCGAGCGTGCCGAGCTTCTTCACGTATTCAGCGGGAAGCGACGCGACGAACTCGGAGACGAGCAGGTCGACGTGGGCGAGCGTCTCCGCAGCGCGTGGGTAGACGACCGTGACCATCCCGCGGTCGCCGACGCGGCGGTCGAAGTAGATCGCGGGCCGCCCGGCCGCGGCGCCCGGTACGAGCACCCTGAATCCGGCGAGCTCGCTCGCGGTCTTCCTCGGGACCGCGTCGCCCAGCCGGATCCGGCGCGCCGGGGTCGGCGAGCCGGGAGGGTCGTCGCCGAACGTGATGCGGATCCCGACGACGCCGAGGAGGTCCGCTACGGCACGCCGAGCCGTGACCGAGATCGACAGCGTGACGCCGAGGGCGACCGCGATCGCCAGCAACGTGACGAGAACGGGGCGGAGCAAGGGGGGCCGGGTGCGCGGCAGACGGACCTCTGCGACCGGCATCGGCCCCCGCTCGATCCTCTCGCGCACGCTTTCGGCGAGCGCGGGCGTCTCGGGGAAGGCGGTCCCCCGCGCGGCCTCCTGCAGCAGCGCGGCGAGGGCGGGGTCGCGGCGTCGCGTCACGATCCCTCCTCCATGACCGAGCGCAGCCGGACCAGCGCGCGCGACAGGCGCGACTTCACCGTCCCGCGGCGCACCCCGAGCGCGGCCGCGGTCTCCTTCTCAGAGAGCTCGAGGAAGTAGCGGTAGCCGATCACCAGACGGTCGTCCTCTCCGAGGTGCCCCAGCGCCTCGAGCACGCGCTCCTTCTCGGAGCGCGCGAGGGCCGCCTCCTCCGGAGATGGGACCGCACCTCCTTCGAGACGACCCTCGGTCAGCCTCAGGGCGAGCGTCTGCCGCCTAGAGGCGGACCGCAGCCGTGTCTTCGCCTCGTTGGCGACGATGGCGAGGAGCCACGGCCGGAACGGCGCGTCGCTGCGGAAGCGGTCGATCGCGTAGAACGCCTTGAGGAATCCTTCCTGGGCAGCGTCTTCGGCCTCGTTCGCCGACCCGGCGACGAGGTACGCGGTCCGGAAGGCGGCGGACTGATGTCTCTGCACCAACGTCTCGTACGCGATCACGTCGCCGCGCTTCACCCGTTCGACTAGCTCTCGGTCCTCCAGTGGCCGGCCCTCCACGGGAGCGATCTCTTCCGCCCCTATACGACCCGGCCCCCGAAGAGGTTCCGGCTACTCGTTCGTGATGTCCCTCACGTTGTCGCAGTTCTCGACTGCGTACTCGCGCAGCTCCGTGGCCGCGTCCTGGAACTCCTGGGACTGGAGCTGAGAGAGGTCCCGGTCCTCGAAGGCCTGGACGAAGACGTCCCGCACGGTCTCGGTCGCGTCCTTGATCTCGTCGGGGGCCTCCTCGACCATCGTGTCGACCTCCGGCGGGACCTCCTCGACGTTGCCGAGCTCGATGATCTTGCGGGTCGCGTCGCAGAACGCCTCGCTGCCCGCGGCGTCGCCGCCGCAGGCGACGAAGGACGACAGTGCGATCAGGGCTGCGACGAAGCGCATGGCGGGACTCCTATCTGTAGGGGCCTACAGCCTGGGGGCCGGGACCCCGCGATGCAAGGACCGATCAGGCGCTCTCGAGCGTCGCTATGTCGAGCTTTCTCATCTGGAACATCGCCTGCATCACGCGGTTGGCGCGGTCGGAATCCTCGCCCTGGAGGAGCCGCGGGAGCGCCGTCGGGACGATCTGCCACCACAGCCCGAAGCCGTCCTTGATCCACCCGCACTGGCTCTCCTCGCCGCCCGACTCGAGGATCCTGTCCCAGAGGTCGTCGACCTCTTCCTGCGTCTCGCAGTTCACGAGGAACGAGACCGCCTCGTTGAACTTGAACTCGGGCCCGCCGTTGAGGGCGGTGAACTCCTGGCCGTCGAGCTCGAACGAGACCGTTAGCACGGTCCCCGCCGGGCGCGGCCCCGCTTCGCCGTAGTGGCTGACGTCGGTGATGCTCGAGTTCGGGAACAGCGACGTGTAGAACTTCGCCGCGTCCTCGGCCTCCGTGTCGAACCACAGGTGCGGGACGATCTTCTGCATGAGGGTCTCCTCGGCTCGGGGGGGCTCCGTCGAAGGCTAAGACCGGAGCGGCCGGCGAAACTAATCGGCGCCCGGGACCCGGCAGCGGTCGGCCCGCACGACCCGGCCCAGCCGGTCGCGGTTGCGGGCCACGAGGCGGTACGCGCCGGCGGTTGCGCGCGGGAACCGTGCGGCGACCCGGCCCATCGCGCGGCCGCCCCTCACGTGACGGAGGACCAGCGGGACGGCCTCACCGCCCGAGTGCAGCGATCCGTCGGCCTCGACGAGGTGCCACGACTCCCACTTGGCGGCCTCGTCGACGCGGCCCCCGAGCAGGTCGTCGGCGCGGGTCGACTGCAGCGGCACGATCTCGAGGGCCCCGGGGGCGACCCGGGCGGCGATCCGATCGACGACCCAGGTGCAGAAGCCACAGTCCGCGTCGTAGAGGACGACCGGGACGGTGCCCGGCCTCACCTGCTGCATCAGACCAACGTACCCGCCGGCTCCCTTCGGGGTCGCGCCGGGATCATGGCGGTGACGAACGGGGCGATCTCACCGACGCGGTCCTTGTTGAGGAACGCGTCGGCCCAGGCCGGGCGGCTGTCGAGGGCCGCGGAGAACGCGACGATCTTCGACGACGGCGCTATGGCCCTCAGGATCGACGCCGTCCCCGCGCCGCCGAGGTACGGCATCACCGAGTCGAGGATCACGAAGTCCGGCTGGTGGCGGTGTGCGAGCGCGACGCCGTCGACGCCGTGCGCGGCCTCCCCCACGACCGAGAACCCGTCGAGCTCGAACAGCAGCCTCAGCGCGTCCCGGACCTCCTCGTCGTCGTCGACGACGAGCACCGTCGGGCTCACCGGGCGTCCTCTTCGACCCCTACCGTCTCGAGCAACGGCGTCGAGCACACCGGGCAGCTGAGCGAGTCGGTATGACCGACGTAGACGGACCTGTTGCAGGTCGAGCAGAAAGTTGGCTTCACGCTCACGCGCGCCCCCTCGAAAGAGATGTGTGGTCGTCGGGCGCACGGCTCGGCCTTCGAACCCATCGTCCGTCCTGGAACGACACAAGTCAACAGCTCGAGGCTTTCGAGCGACACCGGGAAAGCTATGCAATCGTCAGGGCCGGACGAGCGGAGCGCTGATCGCGTCGGCGAACCTCACGAGAACGGGGCCGGCGATCGCGAGCAGGAACACGTATGCGACTGCGAGCGCCTCGAAGTCGCCGGCGACCCCGGCAGCGGTTGCGAAGCCCGCGATCGCGATCGAGAACTCGCCGCGCGCCGCGAGCAACAAGCCCGCACGCGTCGCGCCCCTTACGCCGACACCC
Organism: Actinomycetota bacterium; assembly: GCA_035634135.1. Lineage (GTDB taxonomy): Bacteria > Actinomycetota > CADDZG01 > CADDZG01 > WHSQ01 > JALZEG01. The sequence goes on along the minus strand of DASQDO010000529.1, from coordinate 3,585 downwards.
GCACGGGCGGCCCCCATCCAGCCGGTCAAGGCCTTCGTCGCGAACGTGACCACCGCGAGCGCGGCCGCCGGGAGCAGGACCGGCGGGATCGTCGCCGGGTCGACGGCGAGCCCGACGAACGCGAAGAACAGGGCCGAGAAGAGATCGCGCATCGGCGTGAGCAACCCGTGCGCGGCCTCGGCGGCCGGGCCGGAAAGCACGATCCCGACCAGGAGCGCGGCGACCGCCGCCGAGACGCCGAAGAGCTCGGCCCCCCCGGCGACGAGGATCGTGATCCCGAGGATCGTCAGCAGCAGCGCTTCGTCCGAGCGGCTGAACAGGACCCGGCTGATCCCGACCTCGACGCGCGTCGCCGCCGCCAGCACGACCGCGACCACGGCTATCGCGCCGAAGGCGGGGAGCAACGACGCGATCCCTCCGGACCCGGCGAGCAGCGCGCCGGCGACGGGAAGGTAGAGCGCCATCACCAGGTCCTCGATCACGAGCGTCGACAGGACCACGGGCGTCTCGCGGTTGCCGGTCCATCCCTGGTCGGAGAGGATCTTCGCGACGATGCCGGACGACGAGACGTAGGTGACGCCTCCGAGCACGACGCCGAGCGTCGGCCCCCACCCGAGGATCAGCGCCGCGAAGAACCCCGGCGGGAAGTTCAGGACGAAGTCGAGTACGCCGACGCGCGCCTGGCTCCGGATCGTCGTCAGGAGCTCTGTCGCCGTGTACTCGAGCCCGAGCATGAACAGCAGGAGGATCAAGCCGAGCTCGGCCCCCACCTGGACGAACTCGTCCGCGGTGACGATCGGGACGATCCCGCCCTCGCCGAACGCGAGCCCCGCGGCCAGGTAGAGCGGGATCGTCGGCATCCCCGTGCGCACCGCGAGGCGCGAGAGCACGGCGAGGCCGAGGAGCACGGCCCCCAGCTCGACTAGAAGCTCCGGGTGCTCCACTCCCCTCAGCCGGCGCGGAGCAGAGCGACGGCCTCCTCGATACCCCGCGCGGTGCCGACGACGACGAGGTAGTCGCCGCTCTCGACGTGCACTTCGGGGCCGGGAGCGGGGACCGCTTGGTCGCCGCGGACGATGGCGACGACCGACACGCCGGTGCGCGTGCGCATCTTCGTGTCGCCGATGGGCCGGCCCGCGTACGTCGAGTCCTCGCGCACGGGCAGCCAGTCGATCGCGAGGCCCTCGATCCGTTGCTGGAGCTCCGCCAGCTGCTCCGCGACGCGCGTGGCACCGAGGAGCTCTGCGAGCGTCCGCGCGTCGTCGGGCGACAGGCCGAGCAAGCGCTTGAACTCGTCCGGGTCCTCGCGCTTCGCCCCGTAGACCTCGCGCAGGCCGCTGCGGTGCGAGACCACGCCGATCCTGTTGCCTTCGGCGGTCTCGAACTCGTAGCGGACGCCGACCCCGGGGAGCTTCACCTCCTGGATCTCGCCCATCGCGCTCCTTGTCTGGTCTCGTCGATCGGAGCTCTGCTGCCGCCGAGTATGACCGCGCTCGTTCAGCTATTGCCCCTAATGCAATCACCCGATCGATTGACTTGCTAATCCTTTCGTTGGACAAGCTGTCCCGCGAAAAGGACCCGATTTGTCCGTTTTCCAGAAGGGAAGTCCTCGACTGGCGACGAAACCTCAGTCAAACCAGCCGACGAGAGGGGACTACATGAGGTCCAACGCGAGCGCGCGCGTGTCCGTGACGATAGCCCTGGCCGCAGCCCTATTGGTCGCTTTGCTTCCGGCATCGGCGGGAGCGGCGGCGAAGCGGGGGCGGATCCTCCCCGCAGGCAAGGCGGTCCCCGGCAGCTACATCGTGATGCTCGAGTCCTCGGTGCCGTCGGTCCCCGACGTCGCGACCTCTCTCGCACGGATCCACGACGGTGAGCTCGGCTGGGTCTACAACCACGCGATCAAGGGCTTCTCGATCGAGATCGACCGCGCCGGCGCGCTGGCGATCAGCGCGGACCCGCGGGTGAAGCTCGTCGAGGAGGACCCGGTCGTGCGTGCCTACGCGACCCAGAGCAACCCGCCCTACGGCCTCGACCGCATCGACCAGCGGAACCTTCCGCTGAGCAACTCCTACGTCTACAACGCGACCGGCTCCGGCACGACCGCTTACGTGATCGACAGCGGCGTGCGGATCACCCACTCCGACTTCGGGGGCCGCGCGTCGCACGGCTACGACTTCGTCGACGGTGACCCCGACGCGAGCGACTGCGACGGCCACGGCACGCACGTCGCCGGGACCGTCGGTGGCACGACGTACGGCGTCGCCAAGAGCGCGTCGCTCGTCGCGGTCCGGGTGCTCGACTGCAACGGCGACGGTGTCGGCTCGGACATCATCGCCGGCGTCGACTGGGTGACGGCGCAGCACACCGCCGGTGAGAAAGACGTCGCGAACATGAGCCTCGGGACCCAGATCGGCACGAGCTCGACGATCGACGCGGCGGTCCGGAACTCGATCGCCGACGGGACCGTCTACGCGCTCGCGGCCGGCAACGGCGGGCCGCTCGGCGTCGCCGACAACGCCTGCAACTACTCGCCGTCGCGCGTGACCGAGGCGATCGTCGTCTCGGCGACGGACTCGCAGGACCGCAAGGCCTCGTTCGCGAACTACGGCACCTGCGTGGACATCTTCGCCCCGGGCGTGTCCGTCGTCTCGACGTGGCTCACGAACGACACCTCGACGAACTCGATCTCGGGCACGTCGATGGCCTCGCCGCACGTCGCCGGTGCCGCCGCCCAGTACCTCCAGGCGAACGGCGCGACGACGCCGCCCGCGGTCGAGTCGGCCCTCAACACGAACGCGACGACCGGCAAGGTCGTGAGCCCGGGCTCCGGCTCGCCGAACCGCCTCCTCTACAACGCCTTCATCTCGGCGGGCACGACGCCGACGCCGACCCCGACGCCGCCTCCGGGCAACGCGGCTCCGACGGCTTCGTACACGCACTCGTGCTCGGGCCTCACGTGCACGTTCACGGACACGAGCACGGACTCCGACGGCACGATTGCGAGCCGTAGCTGGAACTTCGGCGACGGCGGCACGTCGACTGCCGCGAACCCGAGCCACACGTTCCCGGCGGCCGGCACCTACACGGTCGCGCTGACGGTGACGGACAACGGCGGTGCCACCGGCAACACGTCGAAGGGTGTTGCCGTCACCTCGTCGAGCGACCCGGACCCGAGCACGCCGACGCTCTCGAACGGCGCCACGGTGTCCGACACGAACGGCGCCGCCGGCACGTGGAAGTACTACAAGATCCAGGTCCCGGCGGGCCGGCCGTCGCTGAAGGTCGACCTGACCGGCGCGGCGTGTGGACTGATCAGCTGCGACCCGGACCTCGACCTCTACGTCCGTCAGGGCGCGAAGCCGACCGAGACCGCATACGCGTGCAGGCACTACACCTCGGCTTCGACGGGGTCGTGCACGGTCTCGAGCCCGGCCGGCGACTGGTGGTACATCGGCGTCCACGTCTACGCGGGTTCGACGTCGAAGAGCTACAGCATCAAAGCGACTTACTAGGTCCAGAGGGGCAGGGACGACCGATCGCCTCGGCGATCGGCCAGCAAGAACGGGACGGGGGCCGCCTTCG
>DASQDO010000528.1:0-6905 GCA_035634135.1 Actinomycetota bacterium | reverse complement strand
GCTGCCGACCCACCGCCGCGTCGCGCTCGGGCTCGGGCGCACGTTCCAGAACATCGGCCTCGTGCGCGAGCTCACCGTGCTCGAGAACTTCCTCGTCGCGCAGCACCCGCGCATCGCCTACGGGGCCCTCGGCGCGGTCCTCGGTGCGCCGAGGTCGTTCTCGGAGGAGCGCCGGCTGCGCACGAACGCTCTCGAGGTCCTCGACTTCCTCGACCTCACCCACCTGAAGGACTCGAAGCTCGACGGGCTCCCCTACGGGACCCTCAAGCTCATCGAGATCGGCACGGTCCTCGCGACCGACCCCGACGTCGTGCTGCTCGACGAGCCGTCGTCGGGGATGGGCCCGGACGAGGCGCACACGTTCGGCGAGCGCCTGCTCGAGCTCCGCAGGACACTCAACCTCACCGTGCTGATGATCGAGCACCACGTCCCGCTCGTCACCGGCGTCTGCGACTACGTCTACGTGCTGAACTTCGGGCGGATCCTGACCGAGGGCAAGCCGCAGGCGGTCGCGTCGCACCCCGAGGTCGTCGCCGCGTACCTCGGGACCGAAGTCGAAGAGACCACCGAGGAGCCGCTCGATGCCACTACTTGAGGTCGAAGAGCTGAAGGCGGGGTACGGCTCGCTACCCGTCCTGCAGGGGATCACGTTCGACATCGAAGAGGGGGAGACCGCCGTCCTCCTCGGCCTCAACGGCGCGGGCAAGACCACGACGGTCCTGACGCTCTCGGGGATGCTGAAGCCCTGGGCGGGCCGCGTCACCTTCCAGGGCAAGGACGTCACGGGCATGGACCCGCGCAAGCTCGTAGCCGACGGCGTCGTCCTCGTCCCCGAGGGTCGCCACGTGTTCCCGCAGCTCACGGTCGCGCAGAACCTCCGCCTCGGTGCGTGGCCGTACAAGAAGGACCGCAAGAACACGCGCAAGGTCGTCGAGCGCGCGGTCGAGTACTTCCCGCGGCTGAGCGAGCGCTGGGGACAGCTGGCGGGGACGCTGTCTGGCGGCGAGCAGCAGATGCTCGCGATCGCACGTGGCCTCATGGCGAGGCCGAAGCTCCTGCTGATCGACGAGGCCTCGCTGGGGCTGTCGCCGAAGCTGACCCAGACCGTGTTCGACGTCGTGCGCCAGATCAACCAGGACGGGACGACGGTGCTGATCGTCGAGCAGAACGCGGGAGTCCTGCGCATAGCGTCGCGAGCCTTCGTGATGGAGAAGGGGACGCTGGTCTACCGGGGCACCGGCGAGGACATCCTCGACCACTCGGAGATCCGCCAAGCGTACTTAGGAGCGCCCGCCTAGGGCCGAGCGACACCTGTCCGTCCGGACGCTCTGGTACACGTGGTTCGCGTGGTTGGCGAGGTTGCACTCCCAACCTCACCAACCTTCGCAACCACGTGAACCACACCCTCGGGAAGAACACCCGGCAACGCGGGTCGAGGCGCAGGGCCTTCCAGCCTTCTTCGGTCGTCAGGTCGGCCGTCAGCCGCGGCTCGCCGGCCATGTCGTCGGCCGCGTCCACCGCTTCGGCCACGTCGTCCACCCCCACCCCCCGCCGGAGCCGCCGCTTCGTCACGAGGAGCACCCACGACATCGAGGCCGGCACGTCGCCCGCGTCGCCGCCCAGCAGGACGGCGCGGTCGACGCCCGCGCGGGCGGCTCCCTCGAGCGCACCGGCTCGGCCCTCCGGCCCCGCGACGATCGTGCGGGCGCCCTGTGCAGCGCGCTCGACGAGGTCGTCGTCGCCGGGGTCGCCGGCCGCGACGTGCGCGCCCTCGTAGGTCTGACCCGCCGCCGCTACGACCCTCACCTGGTCGCCCGCCGCGGCGAGCCGGCGGGTGATCGCCTCGACCAGCTCCGGCTCCAGCCCCGTCAAGAGCACGCTCACCGCGCGGCCCCCAGCACCTTCAGGACGCCGGGGACGACCTCGAAGCGCGCGGACGTGGCGGGCTCCAGGGGCTCCCCGTCGACGTGGCGAGCGAACGGCTCCTCCGCGGTGATCTCGAACCCGTCCAGGCCGGACTCGTAGAACGTGTCGCGGTGGTGGACGAGGTCGCCCGAGACGACCGCGCGCCACGCGTAGAGCGGCAGGGCCTCGATCCTCATGCTCCTGAGCGCGAACACGTCCAGGCCGCCGTCGAGCGCCACCTCGGGGGCGAGGTTCACCGCACGGCCCGCGAGGTACGCGTACGGGCCCGCGTTGCACCCGATCGCCATCGCGACCGGGACCTCGCCGAACCGTCCCTCGATCTTCATCGAGGGGTTGCGGTGCCGGTAGCTGCCGGCGAGCACGCGGAACGCGCTCCAGTAGAAGAAGAGCTCGCCGAACGCGCGCTTGCTCCGGTAGTCACGCTCGACCCGGGCCGCCGCCTCGGCGTCGAACCCGCACCCCGCCGAGAACGTGAAGTAGCGGTCGCCGATCCGGCCCAGGGGCACGAGGCGCGGCCCGTCGTCCCAGCGGCCGAGCAACGCGTCGAGCGCGGCGAGGGGGTCGGTCGGGATCCCCAGTGCCCGCGCGAAGACGTTCATCGTCCCGCCGGGCAGGATCGCGAGCGCGGTCGCGGTCCCCGCGACGCCGTTGGCTACCTCGTTGACGAGCCCGTCCCCGCCGAACGCCAGGACCGCGGTCACTCCGGCGTCGGCGGCCTGCGCGGCCATCTCGATGCCGGCCTCGCGCGACGGCGTCTCGTAGACGTCGACCCGCAGCCTCCGCCGCACCTCGTCGACGACCTCGTGCCGCCGCTCCGCGGACGCGCGGCCCGCGCCGGGGTTCACGATCAGCACACCGGAACGCCGCGTGGCGGCGGCTATCATCCCGGCAACCTATATCCAGGAGGAGCCCACGGACCCCATCACGATCGACCTGGACATGCACGGCTTCCCCGGGATCACGGGGGCGTTCGTCGTGCGCGGCGAGCGGGTCGCCTTGATCGAGACGGGTCCGAAGTCGTGCCTCGACCATCTGCTGACGGGGCTCGCCGGCGCCGGGATCGATCGGGTCGACTTCGTCGTGGTCACGCACATACACCTCGACCACGCAGGCGCCGCCGGGACGCTCGCGGCGCGCTGGCCGGACGCGCAGGTGGTCGTGCACCCCGTGGGGGCCCCGCACCTCGTCGACCCGAGCAAGCTGTGGTCGAGCGCGTCGCGGATCTACGGCGACGCGATGGAGACGCTGTGGGGAGGGATCGACCCCGTGCCGGCAGACCGGATCGTCGAGGTCGCCGACGGCGACTCGATCGACCTCGGCGGCGCGACCTTGCGGGTCATCGAGACGCCCGGCCATGCCCGCCACCACCACGCCTATCTCGACGAGTCGTCGGGCACGCTCTTCTCCGGAGACGCGCTGGGCGTCCGGCTTCCCGGGGTCGGCGTGATCCGTCCGGCGACGCCGCCGCCGGAGTTCGACCTCGAAGCCGCCATCGCGTCGATAGGGAAGATCCGCGACGCCGCGCCCGAGCGGCTCTGCTTCACGCACTTCGGGCTCGCCGCCGGCGAGGGTCCCGCGGAGACATGCGACGCGGCGGCGGACGCTCTCGTGGAGTGGGCCGGCTGGATACGCGCGGCCCGCGAGTCCTCTACCGACGTCGACGAGGTGGCGGCCGTCGTCCGCCGGGAGTCGCTCGCGGCGTACGGGGCGAGCCTCGACGACGACTCGATCGCACGGCTCGAGCAGACGACATCGTACCGGATGAACACGTGGGGCTACATGCGCTATCTCGACAAGTTGGAGCGGTCGTGAGGGTCGTAGAGCTCCACGGCCCCGACGAGCTCCGCCGGGCGTGGCCCGTGATGAGTGAGCTGCGCGGGCACCTCTCCGAGGATCGGTGGTTGGAGCTCACGGAAGCGATGGGGCCCGACGGCTACAGGTTGCTCGCGCTCGAGGACGACGGCGGCACCATCCAGGCCCTCGCCGGGATCCGCGTGTCGACGAACCTCTACTACGGCAGGCACATGTGGGTGGACGAGCTCGTCACGGCTTCGACCGCGCGCTCGTCGGGCCACGGCCGGGCGCTGCTGGGTCACGTCGAGGAGCTCGCGGTCTCCGAAGGGTGCGAGATGGTCGGGCTCTCGTCGGGCATCAAGCGGGTCGACGCGCACCGGTTCTACGAGAAGCACATGGGTTACGACAAGGCGTCGTTCACGTTCACCAAGCACGTGGGGCCGGTGCGGGATGCGATGCCGCCCCCGAACCCGGAGCCGATGCCCGGCCGTTAGCGACGACCGCGCCCGAGTATCAGCCGCGCGCTGCGTGGACCGGCGGCGGAGGGGGTGGCGGAGGCGGCGTCACGTTCCTCGAAGCCGGCGGCGGAGGTGGCGGCGGTGACGCCGCGACCGGAGCCGGCTCAGAAGGGGTCTCGGAGGCGGCCCCGGAGGCGCCGCCCCTGCGCCTGCGCCACACGAGGGCCGCGGCGGCGCAACACACTGCGCCGGCCACGGCGGCGGGCAGCACAGGGAAACCGTCGCCCCCCGCGTCGCCGATGCCGCGGTCGGCAAGCTCTGCGCCGAGGCCGCCGCCGACGACGACATCCCCGCGGTACTCGGCGACGTCTGCGCCGTAGTCGATCGTGACGACGACCGGATACGCGCCCGAGGCCGGGGCCTTGGTGCGCCACCGGACGGGATAGCCGACACCCGTCCCCGGCACGACCTTGTCGAGCGCGAAGTCGGTCGAGAAACCCTCGCCGGCGAGCTCGATCGTGCCCTCTCCCTGGGCGAAGCCGTTACCCGTGTTGCGCAGGTCGACCTGCAGGTAGACGCCGTCGGGGCGGGCGATGGTGCGGACTCCGTCGATCTCGAGGGCCGGCTCGGCCGGGCCCGGCAGGTCCACCTGAACGGCGACGACACGCCGTGTCTGCACCTCGGCGGTCGCGTTGAGACCCTGCGCGTCTGCGGATCCCCCGTCTCGTGGCGGCGTCCATGCGGCGATGCCTCCGAGGTTCACGCCCGACGCCGCACCGGCGGGGACGGAGACGCTGAACGGCACCTCCCGGACCGCGCCCGGAGCGAGCGTCACCGACTCGGCCCCCAGCTCGATCCACTTCCCGACGGCGCTCGGGCGGGCCTCCGACGGCGAGTAGTCGACGCCGCCGAACTGTGCGGTCGTCGCGTCTACCGCGGCCAGGCGAACGACGACCGTCCGGCCGCCCGGGTTCGCGAGCTCCAGCGCCTGCCTCACGACGTCGCCCGGCGCCGCTTCGAGGACGAAGTAGTCCCCGCCCGGCGACAGCGATCCGCCAGCGTCGGGCCGGACCGTGAACCTCATCGCCGTCGAAGCGGAAGCGGGCAGAGCCGCAGAGGCGACCAGAGCTACCCCTGCGATCGTGAGGACCTTCGAGAGAGAGCGCATCGTCCGTAATCCTTTCGAGGGCGGGGGCTGCTAGAGCCCCCGCCCTCTTGGGTCGGGTGTTCCTACGGGCCGGTCGAGAGCGTGACGGTGACGTCGCTGCGGTAGGTCTTGGCGTAGACGTTCGCCGGGACGCTGAGGCTGAGCTGGCCCGGCGTGACGGTGTAGCTGCCCATCCCGTCACCGGTCGCCGCGCTTGCGATCTTGACGGCGTCGGACGTGCCGTCGGAGTTGCCGTCGGCGTCGAGCGTGTACGTCCCGTTCGTGACGGTCGGGACGCCCGAGCTGCTGGCGTCGACCTTCGCTGCGGAAGCCTGCGCCATCGTGAAGCGGCTCGTGCCGAGCGTCTTTCCGCTGGCGACGTACTCGCCGCTCGCGTACTCGTTGAACGGGCTGGCCGAGATCGTGACGTTCCAGCCGAGCCCGGTCCCCCGGGCGTCGGTGACGCTGAACGCGTTCATCGTCGCGGTCGTGCTCTGCGCGGCGCCGTTCAGCGTGATCCCCCCGAAGTCTCCGGTCGTGATCGACCCGAGGGTGAGGTCACCTCCCGTCACCGTTACGTTCGTATCGTCCGCTCGAGCCACCGACGCCGTGGTCGCGAGAGCGACTACCGACGAAAGGAGCACGAGTGCGGCCCTGCGAGTCTTGTTCATGGCTTTTCCCTTCTTGTGGTGCGATCGACTGACTTTTCCGTCCCCCCCACTGGGAAGCCGGCCGTCGTCTTCCGGAAGACTTAACATCCCATCGGCCCGTGGACAGAATTGCTGTATAGCCGGGGGGGGCCGAAATCCGGCCCTCCCCGCGCCCGATTTGTCCCGGTGTGCGGATTGGATGTAACTAGACAGTCTGCGAAGGCGAGCCTCAGCCGAGGTGCATGCGCCGGATGCGCTGCGGAGCGTCGGTCGCGTCGGGATCCGCCGCGGCGACCGCCTCGAACCACTCCTTCGCCTGCGTGAAGCGGCCGCGCCGCTCGAGCAGGTCCGCCAGCGCGTACCAGGCCCTGACGTGGTGCTCCTCCGCGTTCTCGGGCTGGAGCTCGAGGGCCTCCAGCCGCGCGATCGCATCGTCGAGCCGGCCCTGGTCCGCAAGCGCACCGGCGGCGACGATGTTCGCCTCGTAGTACGTCTCCGGCCCCGCGTTCTGCGGCGTCACCTCGTCGCACAGCTCCACGGCGCGCTCGGGCTTGTCGAGGGCCCTGTAGCAGTCGGCCAGCGTCGGGTTCTGGTCGGGTGCGCCCAGCAGCCGCCGGAACGCCGACAGCTCGCGGGCGGCCTCGCGCCAGCGACCCGCCCTGTAGTAGGCGAGGCCCAGGAGCTCGCGCGGGGTCGGCGCCCGCAACGCCATGTGCTTCGCTTGCTCGCCCAGCCTGATCGCCTCGTCGAGGTCGTCGTCGAGGTACGCGCCGGCGGCGTCCGCGAAGACCTTCACCAGCAGGTCGCCCTTGCCCGGCCGGGCGAGCGCGCGGAGCTCCTTCGTGACGTCGTCGGCGAGGTGGGGCGGCTCGTGGCCGCCTCCGCGACGCTCGAGCGAGCGGTTCCCGTGCGCCTTTCGCCGCGCCTGGT
>DASQDO010000527.1:0-1901 GCA_035634135.1 Actinomycetota bacterium | reverse complement strand
GCCGCGACCTCGCCGGGCCGCAGGGGTGCCCCCGCCCACCGCACCTCCCGGGGCGGGCTCGACCCACAGCGCCGGGCCGCCGCCCGCAAGCGCATCGAGGCGCGTCGCCGCGCCGCGGCCCGCAGCCGCTCCTTCTAGACCCCGCCGTGGCCCGCGACCTCGCGATCGACCTGGGCACCGCGAACACGCTCGTCTACCAGAAGCAGAAGGGCATCCTGTTCGCCGAGCCGACCGTCCTCGCGCTCAACAAGGAGACCGGCGCCGTCCTCGCGATGGGGGACGAGGCCTGGAAGATGATCGGCCGGACACCCGGCTACATCGTCGCCGTCCGGCCGCTGCGCTCGGGCGCGATCTCCGACTTCGACATCACCGAGAAGCTGCTGCGGCTGATCATGCAGCGCGCCGGCGTGAACCGGCTCTCGAAGCCCAAGGTCCTCGTGTGCGTGCCGAGCGCGCTCACCGAGGTCGAGCGGCGCGCGGTCGAGGAGGCGACGCTGTCGGCCGGTGCCCGCACGGTCAACCTCATCGAAGAGCCGATGGCCGCCGCTATCGGGGCCGGGCTCCCGATCCACGAGCCGGTCGGCAACCTCGTCGTCGACGTCGGGGGAGGCACGAGCGAGGTCGCGCTGATCTCGCTCGGCGGCATCGTCACGAACACCGCGGTGCGCGTCGGCGGCTTCGACCTCGACGCCGCGATCCAGCACCACGTCCGCCGCGAGTACACGGTCGCGATCGGCGAGCGCACCGCGGAGCGGATCAAGATCGCGATCGCGTCGGCGTTCCCGCTCGCGCAGGAGCAGAAGGCCGAGCTCCGCGGACGCGATCTCGGCACCGGGCTCCCGAAGAACATCCTGATCACGTCCGAGGAGATCCGCGAGGCGATCAAGGAGCCCATCCGGCAGATCGTCACGGCGACGCTCGACTGCATCGGGTCGTCGCCGCCCGACCTCGTCCAGGACGTGCTCACGAACGGGATCACGCTGACGGGCGGCGGCGGGATGCTCGCCGGCCTCGACATGCTGCTGTCGCAGGAGGCCGAGGTCCCCGTGCACGTCACCGAGCAGCCGCTCGAGGCCGTCGTTATGGGGGCCGGCAAGTGCCTCGAGGCGTACCAGAACCTCAAGGGCGTGCTCATGGGGGCCGAGCGCTGAGGTTCAATCTCTAGGACATGCAGAGCAGCGACTGGGACCTCCCGCCGCCACCGGTCCCTCCCGTGACGGGCGCGTCGCCGTGGCGCGTCGTCATCGCGATGGCGATCGCCGCGGCTCTCATCGCGGGCGCGTTCATGGTCCCGATCCCGGTGTTCTTCCTCTACGTCCCCGGCCCCGTCCGCGACGTCGAGAAGCTCGTCGAGGTCGACGACGCGAAGACGTACTCCTCGGAAGGCCAGCTGTTCCTGACGACGGTCAGCATCAAGACGTCCGTCACGTTCGTGGACCTGATCAGCGCGGGCATCGACCCGCACAAGGACGTCGTGATGAAAGAGGAGGTGACGGGCGGCCAGACCCTGCGCGAGGTGAGGGAGCAGGCCGAGGCCGACATGCGGGACTCGAAGCAGGCCGCGCGCCAGACCGCGTTCGCCGCGCTCGGGCTTCCCGCCGGCGAAGGGGCGCGCGTCGTCGAGACCGTCGACGGCTCGCCCGGTGCGATCGCCTTGCAGAAGGGTGACCGGGTCGTCGCGGTGGACGGTGAGGACGTGTCGACGTCGTGCGACGTCCAGCAGGCGATCGGGGGCCGCGCCGCCGGCGACGTCGTCCGCCTGACGATCCTGCGCGAGGGCGAGCGCGAGACGATCCCGATCGAGACCGTCGACCACCCCGCTCAAGAGGGCCTCGCGTTCGTCGGCATATCGATGGCCGACGTCCTCGGCGACAGCGTCGAGGGGACGGTCAAGACGGGTG